>DBCI01000098.1:0-8203 GCA_002292975.1 Polynucleobacter sp. UBA962
ACGCCAATAAGATGGAGATTGGGTTAGCAACCCCTTTGCCAGCAATATCTGGGGCAGAGCCATGAACCGCCTCAAAGATAGCAGCGTTCTCACCGATATTGGCGCCAGGAGCCATGCCCAAGCCGCCCACAAGACCTGCAATTTGATCAGAGAGAATGTCACCAAATAAATTGGTACAGAGCAACATATCAAAGCGCCATGGATTAAGGACTAATTGCATGGCACAGGCGTCAACGATCATGTCATCCATTTCAACCCGACCTTCATATTCTTTGGCAACTTCTCTAGCGGCATCCAAAAAGATGCCGGTGAGTAATTTGAGGATATTAGCTTTATGAACGACCGTAATTTTCTTACGCCCGTTCTTTAGGGCGTACTCAAAGGCAAAGCGTGCGATGCGTTTGCTACTTGCGCGTGTGTTCATGCCGGTGGCAACAGCAACTGCCTTTGGATCATCACCGACTGGAATGTAGTATTCATGAGCCACATAAAAGCCGCCCAAGTTCTCACGCACCAACACAATATCAATGTTCTCAAAGCGACCCGGGATCAGTGTTTTGGCAGGGCGCACATTCGCATAGAGCTCAAACGCTTCACGCAAGCGAACATTGGATGACCGAAAACCACCACCCACAGGCGTAGTCAGTGGACCCTTGAGGGCTAAGCAGTGCTTGCGGATGCTTGCCAAAGTTTGTTCTGGCAAAGGATCGCCCAAGACGTCAACACCCGCTATGCCTGCCTGCTGAACATCCCACCGAAAAGGGCTACCTAAGGCATCTAAAATTTGCATGGTGGAGGCAACGGTCTCAGGGCCAATGCCGTCGCCAGGGATGAGGGTTGCTGTAATGGGATTTGAGGTACTCATAGAGAATCGATTGATAATGGTGGAATTGTCCTATTTTAGTTCGACCAATCACAACCCAGAAAAACCAAGCAGATTAATCCAATTTAACCGTTCTGAAGACCATGACTAAACTACTACCGATTGATTTCCAAAAATCACTGTTTACCGAGGCGCGCACCGTGCACGCCTTTGAGCACCATGCATTTACAGACGCTCAGATTAAAGAGTTATATGAGCTATTTAAGTGGGCACCAACAGCATTTAATGCCCAACCCGGTCGATATGTATTTATACGGAGTGATGCTGCAAAAGAGCGTTTACTACCCGCACTGAGCCCGGGTAACGTTCCTCAGGTTAAAAGCGCATCCTTGACAGTTATCGTTGCCTTTGACACTCTCTTTTATGAACACCTTCCAGTCTTATACCCCGTTGTGGATGCCAAACCATTTTTTGAGGGTAAGCCGGCAGTAACCGAAGTGGCTGCTCTACGCAATAGTGCTTTGCAAGGAGCTTTTCTGATTATGGCGGTCCGCAGTCTGGGCTTTGATTGTGGAGCCATGTCGGGTTTTGATCCTGCCAAGGTCAATGCAGAATTTTTCCCCGATGGACGCTATAAGGCAAATTTCTTGCTGAACATTGGAGTTGCAGATCCTGCCGGTATTTATCCGCGAGGCCCACGTCTTACTTTTGATGAGGTTGTGCAAATCATCTAAACTGAACAATTCATGAAAGAGGATAAGGCAATGGGATATTTTCCGGAAGATACATTACGGCGCGTAATGATGGTGGTCTTTGTGGTGTTAGCGATTGTGGAACTGACACGCGGTTCGTGGTTCTTTATTGTCGATGTCTTATTTGCTTTATCTCTATCGCCCAAAATATTGGCGAGCGTGATGGGGGTATTTAAGCGTAAGGATTGAAAATAATCCTACGGTAGTCAAATGCCCAACTGTTATGTGCTACTGCGGGCAATAGATGGTACGAGGCAAACTATGCGATACAGATCGTACAAAAATTTTTATAGTGATCTGCTCATAAAACCCCCCTTGGTTAGACTTAATGTCTAACTTTTGGGGGTCAGATCAATTTGGGTATGTTTCGTTCATATACTTAGCCGATCTAGCTAATGCCCTAGAGATTAATTACACTAATTTATACGATACCCAATCAATTTAATTAGGTTGGTATGGTAGGGATGAGTGGTGCAAAACAATCCGCAAAGCCCCTTTATCATCTTTAATAAAGCCCCAAGTTTTATCTACAGTGGTAATTTTATTTGCATTGTCAGTAATGACAACATTACCTAGCGTCATAGCAGCATTACCGGTAATCACAATACCCACATTTTTAATTTCACATTTTTTCCAACCCTTTAGTGCAAATCCACTGTCAGTTGGATACTTAGAGTTGCCGCCCACAAAATATGCCAACGCTCCTTCCTTAGTAACCCGAAAAGTGTCCTTTCCACTGGTTAAGGTAGGTTTAAATAAAACAGGCCCAAGTTGATAGGCGTATGCACCATCAATTACTTTTTCAGCTAAGGCCTTTGCGGCTTTTTGGCTTTTCTTGCCCTCCTCACTAATATTGACTAGTGCAGTGCACCAGCCCTTTTGTGCTGCTAAAACATCTGCTTCTGAGATCGCGCGATTGAGAATGGGAGTCTGTGCCATTGCCACTGCTGGTAAGAGGGTGCCCACTATAGAAATAGCCAGACAGAATTTTTGAGTAATTAACATTTTTATTTTTCCTTATAAGTATTAAAGAGTAAACAAGAAATACTTGTACTTTTTTTGTATCATTTGATACGTAGAAGAATGCTAGACGTGTAGTTATTAACTTATTTTCAATCTAGCCACATAAAATCTGGCTCACACCAGATTTTCTTCATAATACCTCTTAATGCATATTATTTTTTTTAAATGAAATAAGTCCATGACAAATCTAAGCAAGAGCCCTATAAATCTGTCTATTCCTCAAGATAATGGCTCTGCCCACCTATTTGAAAGGTATGAGGTCGAGAGGTATTTTTCTATAGCTTTAATGTAGTTTTCTGATGATCATGAGCTTTTAATGGCCTGGTGGCTCCGTCGGTAGAGCGGGGGCTTCAAGCCTGTGGTGGGATAGAGTATGTGCCTGTAGCATGTGCAACGGGTGTTGGATCATCCCCTGAATAGATATAGACTTCACCAACCACTAAAGACCTCCCTAGCTTTAATAAATGACTTTCCCCGCGGATAAATTGCGCAGGTTGGGGGCGTCTCAAGAAGTTGATATTAAAACTGGTGGTGACGGTTAAGGGCACAATCCCGATCTCCCCTAAGATAGCGACATACAGAGCAACATCCGCTAAGGCCATCATGGTAGGCCCTGATACTGTGCCACCGGGTCGAAGTTCTTCCACACCAACGGGATGGGTGACCACAGCACTGTTATTGCCAACCGAGATGATTTGGCATTTGGTTTGTGGAAAATCCTTCGCAAAGAAGGCGGTGAGCTGCTCACGATTGGCTGGCATTGAAAATCCTATCTATGGTCTAAACCCAGCCTCTATTTTAGGGGAGGTAGCAATATAAAGAGTGGGTTAATAGACCTTTTAAATTAGCTTGAGTATTGAATAAATCATATTTATTCTCAATTTGGCTGATGCAGGTCATATCAATTTCTGCGCAAGCAACCAGTACCGTGTGTTCCATGGCTCAAAACAAAGAGCTTATCAAGCAAAACCTTGATTTTGAGTAGATCCGTGGAGATACATAAGTGTATAAAGGTAAATAGCGATTAGAGCCCGATGGTGAAGTTTTAGCTGTAAGTAAACAAAAGCCCGACGGGTATGCCGCCGGGCTGTGCCACTCTTTTGAGTGGATGTCGTCGCTACAGGAGTTTGATGTCCCGTATTGAAGAAGGGTGCATGAATGTACCCTCATGAGAACTGGTATTGCTACCAGTGTGGATCACACACAAACTATGACACCACGCTTTCATCCTATGCCTACAATTGCCCTGTGTCAATACAGAAATTCATAAAATTTATTTATCACGATACGCTCTGAACATATCGAGCTAAGTAAATGAATTTATTTGCTTATTGCAATGCAGAATAAAATCTTAATAGGTCAGCACCTCAATTTCTAAATCGAGTAAATTGCTTCTTAAGTCAATTAAGGCAAGGTCTTTGCTGTAGAGAACCGCAGGCCTGACCTGAAAGGCCAGATCAATAAAGATTTGATCGTCGGGGTCTGAGCAGCGCACTGGGGCACTGTGCTTGATTGTTAATTGAGTACCCAATTCTTGCCAATACCGCAGAATATTATTTTGGTCTTCATCGCTAAGATTAAATTGCGCACGACCCAGCACATCTCTAAATTCATCTAGCATCTCCCTACAAAAAAACACTAGAGATCGCTTGCTTGTAATGTCGTCATGAAGAGCCGTGACGCGTGGGTCAGTAAAGACAAATAAATCCAGCAATACATTGGTATCAATAATTAGGTGCGGGGTACTCATGCCAAGTATCTTAGGGCATAAATCCAATACACTCATACTTTTACATTGCGCATTCTCACGATGAACCACTTACTTGCACTCTCACGCCAGATTGATCGTATGAGTTGGACTGCCGCTCAGCTCGCAGTGCTATTGGTTCTAGTATGCGCTTTTATATCTGTCGGTAATGCCTTATCCAGGTACTTATTTGATCTCAGCTCAAACGCATGGCTTGAGATGCAATGGTACTTGTTTGCAGCCATTGTGATGTTGGGAGCTGCCCATTTACTGTGTACCAATGGCCATATCCGAGTGGATCTTCTCTATTTGCGCCTTCATCAACGCCAACGCATGATGCTTGATCTATTCGGTTTAGTCTTTTTTGTGATTCCATTTAGCATCATGATGGTTCTCTATGCTTGGCCATGGTTTGTAGAGGCTTGGTTAATTGGCGAGACCTCTGCCAATGCGGGTGGCCTCATCCGTTGGCCCGTCAAGATTTTGATGCCAATCGGCTTTGGCCTGCTCATTTTGCAAGCAATTTCTGAGATTATTAAGCGTGTAGCCGCACTACAAGGCAAGATCTCATTTGATGTGCACTATCAACGGCCTGAACAATAATGCCAGTACTTGAGTTTATGGCCCCCGCCATGTTTGTAGCCCTTGTGGTCTTTCTGATCATCGGTCTACCAGTGGCGTTTTCTTTAGCGGCTCTCGGCTTGGTCTGTGGAATGATTGCGATCGAGCTGGGTATTTTTCCTGCGCAATTTATGGCCAATTTGCCGTATCGCGTATTTGGAATTCTGTCGAATGAGCTTTTACTCTCGATCCCATTTTTTACTTTGATGGGCGCTATTCTGGAGCGAAGTGGCTTAGCAGAAGATTTGCTCAATGGCTTTGCAAAACTCTTTGGAGGTTTACCAGGAGGCTTGGCCTACGCGGTCATCGTGGTGGGCGCTATCCTGGGCGCCATTACCGGAACTGTGGCCGCATCGGTGATTGCAATCGGGGTGATTGCTTTGCCTGTGATGCTACGCTACGGCTATCAGCCACGCCTAGCCACTGGTGTAGTTGCTGCCTCTGGAACGATTACCCAGGTAATCCCACCATCCCTGGTCTTGATTGTGCTGGCAGATCAGCTCGGAAAGTCAGTAGGGGATATGTATTTGGGTGCCATTGGACCATCAATCGCTCAAATTCTAATCTTCTTATTGTTCATTTTTATCCTGTCATTGATTAAACCCAAATTAATGCCACCTCTGCCCAAAGAGGCTAGAACACCATTCGGTTGGGACCTCATCAAAACCGTTGTGCTCGCAATCTTGCCTTCTATGGCACTTATCTTTGTGGTGCTTGGTACTATTTTCATGGGACTGGCAACGCCTACCGAAGCAGGGGCGATGGGTGTGGTCGGCGCGATGTTGCTAGCCGCATTGCATCGTCGACTTCATTGGCAGATGATGTGGCAAGGGATGCAATCCACCATGAACATCACTGTGATGGTGATCTTTATCTTAATTGGTGCCACGGTATTTACCTTGGTATTTCAGGGGGTGGATGGCGGCAAATGGATTGAAGATTTATTCTTAGCTTTGGGTGCAGATGATGCCGTAACCTTCTTAATCATTGTGAACATCATCATCTTTGTCTTGGCATTCTTTCTTGATTTCTTTGAGATCGCCTTCATCGTGATTCCGCTATTGGCACCGATTGCGAAGGACCTTGGTATCGATCTTATTTGGTTTGGGGTATTAATCTGCGTCAATATGCAAACCTCCTTTATGCATCCACCCTTTGGCTTTGCTCTGTTTTACCTTCGCGGTATTGCACCACCAAGCATTAAGAGTAGCGATATTTATCTTGGAGCGATCCCCTGGCTAGGCTTACAGCTGCTCTTGGTCTTGATCTTAATTTTCCATCCCGAGATTGTGACCGGTTTTTTAGATAAACCGGCTACCCAAGATATACAAGCAATCGAGATCAAGCTGGATGAGAGCGAGAGTGGGGCTCAATCCAAACAGACGACCCCCGCAGACGATCCTGCTGACTACTTCAAGCGCAAGTAGATTAGAGTTTTTGTCTGGACATGAAGTTGTCGTAACTAGCCTCAGCCACCCTAAACCAAGCCTGTTGATCCCGTTGGAAGCCGCGCATTTGGGCCAACATGCGTTTAAAGGTTGGGCTCTTTGCACTGATCTCTTCGAGCAGCTCTTGATTTGCTTTAAAGCACGCATCCATGACGGATTGTGGAAATGCGCGCAAGATGGCACCGCCTTGGACCAGACGTTTTAGAGCATTTGGATTCAAGGCATCGTACTTTGCCTGCATCCAAGTATTGGCTTCGGCTGTCGCTGCTTGGATGGCCATCTTATAGGCCTCGGGCAGAGCTTCAAAGGCTTTGATATTTACCTGAAAGGCTAAGCCTGCACCACCCTCGTTCCACCCAGGATAGTAGTAGTACTTGGCAATTTTATTCAGGCCCAATTTCTCATCATCATAAGGAACAGTGAACTCGGCTGCATCAATTGTTCCTTTTTCGAGTGCTGAATAGATTTCACCAGCAGGCAATTGTTGGGTAACAACCCCGAGTTTGGTAAGAACTTGGCCGGCCATGCCCCCGGTTCTGAACTTTAAACCTTTGAGATCATCGACCGTCTTAATTTCTTTCTTAAACCAACCTGCCATTTGGGTACCTGTATTGCCCGCCAGAAAATTAAGGACCCCAAATTGTCTAGAAAAATCATTAAAGATCTTTTCGCCATCACCATGGATCCACCAGGCATTAAATTGACGACTATTGAGACCAAATGGAATGCAGGTACCAAATGCCCATGCAGGATCTTTACCAATGTAATAGTAGGGGGCAGTGTGATTACACTCAATCGTCCCTTTTTCGACTGCATCGAGAACCTGTAAGGCGGGTACGATTTCACCGGCAGCATGCACGCTAATCTGAAACTTACCCCCTGTAATCTGGCCCACACGCCGCGCAATAAGCTCCGCAGTTCCATACAGGGTATCCACACTTTTTGGAAAGCTTGAGGCACAGCGCCAGCGTACGGTGTCTAATTGCGCCAAGGCAGAGTTTGATAAAAGGGTGGCACTACCGGCTAAGGCTAGACCACCAGACTGTTTCATGAATGCGCGACGAGTCATTGATTTCTCCTAAAAAAGCAGATAACACTAAAACTATATTAACTTAATGCTGCCAGCCAATCCGCCATTGGTCTTGGTTCTTGAGGTCCTCAATCGAAACTAGATAACAGCGCTTGCTCATAATCGCCTCGAGTTCGACATAATCTACAGGAATGGTATTGGCTGCAAGTAAAGCAGGATCATGGACTTTACTTACCAGAAAGTGTTTCTCCTTATTTCTGGGTTTGCAGGCAGTCCACTTCGAAAGTAATAACTTTTTAGAGATCGGATTAGGCATCAGGATCTATTTTTAAGATAATAGGTATATTACGCAAACTAAATCCTCATATCAGAAAGGCTTGGCTGCCATGAGCTTATTCATGTTGACCTGGGCAATTACTTCGCTCTCACTTTGGGCCGCTACTTATGTCTTTGAAGGCCTACAGTTTAATGACTCTGGCGCATTGATTATTTCGGCTTTAGTACTAGGGCTGGCAAATGCCATTGTGCGCCCCTTGCTCATTTTGTTTACTTTACCCCTAACGATCTTCAGTTTGGGATTGTTCCTCCTGGTGATTAATGCCTTGGTTTTAATGCTTGTAGCCGAGCTCGTGAGTGGATTTGTACTGTCAGGCTTTTGGACCGCTTTTTTTGCTAGCATCTTTATCGCAATCCTTAATGCTTTTATTGGTTCATTTTTTGCCATTCATCGCATTAAGATTGAACGTATTTAAGCAAAAG
>DBCI01000098.1:8225-9995 GCA_002292975.1 Polynucleobacter sp. UBA962
GTCAATGGGAGACATTAAGGCATTACCCCCTTTTGTTGTTGAGGTACCGTACAGCACAGCGCCGCGCATGGTGCGCTACCAAGGCCCCTTAATTGATTTGCCGGCAAGGGCGGAGTATCTGGAGGCAAAAAGAGCAGAGCTTGCTACTCTAGGCCATGCCCTATTAGGCCAAATTGCTCATCACGATCTTGCCCCCTTAATACAGCATGCCGCACACGCTCTAAAACTAGCGAACCCCGATCAGATCCAATCGATTGAGGATCTTGCCTTGTGTCTTGAAGAAGACGTGGCTCTGATGCAAGATGGTGTATTAAGCGCCATCTGTTTTTGCTTCCCAAGTAGTTGGGTACCCACAGAACGGATTGGGATGCCCTTAGGGAAAATCCATGAGCATGTTGCCGATGGGCAAAAGTTGGTGGCTGCCAGCCCCAAAATCGCGCATGTGATGAGCGATCTAGAGCAGGGTTCCTTTAGGCGTTATGTATGGACCATTACAAACAGCCCTAGATTAAGCCAGCACCCCAGCCATAAGAACGCGAACATCCCCATAACAATCGAGGATCTCTATTACCGTGTCGAGACCCAAACAACATTACCTCTGCCAAGCACCACGGGAAGGTCAAGCCTGTTCTTGGTAAAGGTGGAGGTATGTCCTTTGAGCCATTTATGGAGTAATCTAGAACAACGACAAACTCTGTATGACAGTATTTTTTCGATGAGCGAAGCGGTCTTAGAATATAAAAACTTGCGGATAATTAAAACGATCCTGATGGATTCCTATCAGCAGGCTGGATGATGGATAACTTCGGTCCTATCATCTTAATTGAAGTGGTGCTGGTCTTTGGAGGTGTTTTGCTATTTGCCTGGTGGCAACTACGGGATCTGCGCAAAGAGCGTGAGAAGGATCAGAAAAAGAAAAGGGACGATGCCAGCTGATCCTTGTGTTGCAATGCAATAGATACTAACAAGCTCTGTGTTTATGGGCGGGCAAGGACAATTACAGCGAAGTACTTGCACAACACATAGATTCGTCTAATATAAGAGCATCGTGCCAAAACCAGCTACCAAATACTTCCCTGAAGGAAATTACACTGAACTTGATCTAGTGACCCTGTCCTATGTCAGTGATGCAGCCGAAGAGTTCGGCATCTTAAGTTTGATGCAAATGGTTGATAAGGCCTCTCGTCGCAATAAGGCCTTAAATGTAACAGGTGTCCTGTCCTTTGATAATGGACGCTTCGGACAAATCTTAGAAGGGAAGCCTAAGGATGTTGAGGCAGTCTGGGAATTAATTCTGAAAGATCCCCGTCACACCAATGTAGTTTCTTTAGGGATGAAGAAAATTAATGCTCGGCGCTTTGCTAATTGGTCGATGCGCTTGTGCGGCCGAGAAGAGATCGTGGCAGCCGAGCCACAGCTAAAAATATAACAAGGCTTCAACTACTTATTGAGATGGCATTCTAGAATAAGGGCGCCATCCGATAGTCGCGCCTCGACTGCATCACTCGTTTTACTCACGTACACTCTCACGCCTTTGCCATCCCCAATATTGTTTACATTCGTGAAGTGAGCGCTTTTGTCATCGAGTCGTTTGAAGCTAGCAATAATCGTAGGCTCACCAATGCTAAATTTAGATCCAACCCAACGATCAGGACGAATAAACTCACCGTTTACCGTCTTGCCGCGATAGGTTTTCATGTAGGTGCACTCTTTTTGATTGAGGATCAAGCTAGCAGGATCCTTGGGGCGATCAAATAAAACAGCGTGTGC
>DBCI01000098.1:10083-15870 GCA_002292975.1 Polynucleobacter sp. UBA962
AGCCTATATCAATTAAGTACTTTGTACCCACGACCAACGAGACATTTTTTTACAACCGCTTCTTGCGACTCATTAGCTGTATAGGCACCGCCAGCGCCACCGATCACCGCCCCAGTACCAGCGGATTGTAATGTATTGCTACCAGTTACTAAACCAAGAAGCCCGCCAACTACTATGCCGGCACCCGCAGCCTTGGCAGCCGTACTGCCCATTCCAGGGGCTTCTTTTGCATAACCCTGGCATTCGGCTAGATCTTTCTCATAGCGTGTCTCGTTGACACCCTTCATATCCACAATGGGCCGTACTTCAGCGCCAGCACAAGCAGTTAAAAGCACTGCCCCACTGATTAGGGAAAGGGTAAGACGAGTATGCTTCCAGTTCATATGAGTCTCCTAAACAACCATTAAAGCAAACTCGTCTTCTATCGTCAAGCTTAGAGCCCCCTCCTAGAGCTCTCTATTTGCTCCATGGAAACCCTAATTTCATAAAGGGGGAAGTCTGTTCACAATGAATTGTCTACTAATCACTGATTCACTCCGTTTGGAACCCCATGCTAACCGTTAGCCAACTCCTGGCAGGAAAAAATCATCGTCTTGAAACCGTAGCACCTAATGAGCATGTCTTTGAGGCTCTAAAGCTTATGTTTGAGAAAGATATTGGCTCTCTGCTGGTTGTGGAGTTCGGTAAGTTGGCGGGGATCTTTACGGAACGTGATTACGCCCGTAAATTAGTACTGCAAGGAAAGAGCTCACAAAATACCTTGGTACGCGATGTGATGAGTACCAAATTAATTACTGTTAAACCAGAAGACTCCCTCGACTTTTGTATGCAATTGGTGACCGAGAAGCGGATACGGCATTTGCCCGTGATGGATCAAGAGCGCTTAGTTGGGATGCTATCGATTGGCGATCTATTGAAAGCAGCGCTCTCAGAGCAGGCTAATACCATCAAGCAGTTAGAGTCTTATATCAACGGCTAGATTCCCATCTCTTTAAATACTTCTTTGGCGTTTCTGAAGCTGTCAATTGCTGCTGGTACGCCGCAGTAGATAGCGGTCTGTAAAAAGATCTCACGAATCTCATCTTTGGTGAGACCGTTGTTGATAGCGCCCTTGATGTGCAATTTCAGCTCATGGGGACGATTGAGTGCCGTAATCATCGCCAGGTTCACAATGCTGCGGGTTTTACGATCAAGCCCTGGTCGATTCCAAATCTCGTTCCAGCAATACTCGGTTACTAATTCTTGCAAAGGGCGATTGAACTCATCCGCATTCTGAATGGATTGATCAACATACTCAGCACCTAAAACCTCACGACGTGTTTTTAAACCTTTCTCAAATGCATCCCGATTCATACGTATCTCCTAGTGTGGTCATCAAATAGCAGTATAGTAATAATCATGCCAAGACTTAGCACCCTCCATTTCTTCTCATACCCCATTATTTTCTTGTTGACCGCCTGCGGTACCCTCCAAAGTGACTTTCGGGTTGTTAATCAATCCGATGGCATGATTGGAGTGCAAGCAATTAAAGGGGCTAAAGAACTTGAAGCGCAGGAGTTAGCGGTCTCGGAGTGCAAAAAGACCGGCAGGTCAGCGGCCGCGATTTCAGAGGCCAAGACCACCCATAACGATCAGTTCCCCATGATCTATATTTATCAATGTGTTCGTTAATTAGCGTAAATCACTTATGTCCGTTTATACCCACGTCCAAACTATCCCCATCTTTCCTCTAGGCACCACGCTTTATCCAGACGGCATTCTTCTATTAAAGATCTTTGAGGTGCGCTACCTAGATATGGTCAAGCAATGTGTGCGTGAAGGTTCTGGATTTGGAGTGGTTACCCTCAATAGTGGGGCTGAAGTACGAACTCCTGGAGAGGAAATTAGCTTTAACGATGTTGGCACCTTTGCTCGCATTAAAGAATTTGACCCAGTACAACCCAGCCTATTCATGATCCAGTGTCATGGTGAGCAACGTTTTCGGGTGAAGAGCCGGCAGACGCAAAAAAATGGATTAATCACTGCGGAAGTAGAGTTTTTGAAAGAAGATCTACCGACAGAAGTACCCGAGGAGCTTAAACCTACCTCAGAGGTGCTGGGCAAAGTAATCCAATCGTTTAAAGAGCAGGGAGCGGCTCTTGGAAAAGAATTACCTTTTCATAAACCCTATCGCTTTCATGAATGCGGTTGGGTCGCTAATCGCTGGTGCGAACTCTTGCAATTGAGCCCAGGGCAAAAACAATTTTTCCTGGAACAAGAAAACCCCCGACTCCGACTGGATCTAGTCAATGAGCTATTAGAGGAGATGGGCGTTTACAAAGCGGTGAAGTAAACGTGAAGCCGACGTTTGAATGCCCCACCTGCGGCAACCCGCGACCTATGTTGGGGGATTGCCCCTTTTGCGGGAGTCATGAGATACCCAGTGCCAACACCGATACTGCTACCATTAATTTAGAGATTGGTGGGCCAACGCGTGAAGAGGCCCTAGATACTCTCACGCACCACATCCGAGCTGCTGCTGAGGTACAAATCCGCGTCTTGATCGTCATCCATGGCTATGGCTCATCGGGTCGGGGAGGGGGTATACGACGCACGGTCCGTGAGGCACTTGAGAATAACTTTTTCTCAGACCGAGTTGATGAGTACTATCATGGAGAAGATTTAGTGCATCGAAGCGAGTTATATCAAGCCTTGATAAAACGTCGTCCCACACTCAAGCAACACCTCAAACAATTAAAAGAGGGTAATGCAGGGATGACCTTGTTAATCATGCGACATTGATCTCGTGGACAATATCAATCATTACAATTAATTACTGACCCTATGCCAAATTACTGGGCCCACTGTGGCTTTGATACCCTAAGCCTTAGTCCCGATAACCAATTATTGGTGACTGATGATTTCTTAAGAACCTATTTATCAAGACCAGAGCTAGCTTTAGTTCCAGAGTCTTGTCTTAAAGAAAGAGCGATTCATCAGCGGCTTCTCAATAATCCTCGTGACGAAATTCCATCCGCAGAAATCGAGCAGATGGCCGATGCCGACATACAGGCCAATTATGCGATTTGGTTTCGCTACCGCAGCAAATTATTAGCAGCAAGCTCTCTCGAGAACTTCTATATGAGTTTGTTTGAAGGCGAGGGTGTTGATGTACCACCCTTATTTGTGGCGCAACTCACTCAAATCTTTCTCAGACATATTCTGGGGCCTGAAGTTGATCCGTTTGAAGCTCGTATTGCAGAACTGCTCTATCGACCCCAAAAGATTACTATTTTAGAAGATGGCATTGTGATGGCTGCTGATCACGAGACCATTGAGCGCAATGCGCAGGCTAGTGAGTTTGGCAACATTGTTGATTTGCTCAAGAGTCAATCGCTGGCAATGCGTACGGTCGATCTTGATGTCTTGCATGAAGATAATGCCAAATCTTATTGGGGTAGAGACCAAACCCATGACTTTGCCATCCAGCTTAATTTTGATCAAGCCACATTACCCGCACTAGCAACTGTTCTGCAAAAATGGATTAATCATTTTTTGGGTATCGCCACCACCATCACCCCATTAAAAGAGATTAACGATCCTAAGTGGGTATGGCATGTTGGCTTAGATGCCTCTGCGACCGAGATATTGAATGCGCTGTACAACAAAGAGCGGGTCGATGAAGCGACTCTCTCCAGAATTATTTGTCTTTTTAAACTAGACTTTAATGACCCCAATGCAGTGGTGAGCCAAATACGGGGAAAGCCCATTTATTTGGGGATGGCCATGAATGCAGATGGACTCTTAAAGCTCAAACCCCAAAATGTCATCTTTAACCTACCCTTAAACCCTGTTTCGTAAGGATTAAATCGTATTCTCCAGTTTGTGCATTGCAATAAAATTACGGGTATACTATTAGGTATTAACCCTAATATTGGAGAATGTCATGAATCAAACAGTTAGCATTAAACCTGCAATCAACACCCCAACCGTCCATGATGCATACGTAACAGCTAAGGGGCTGCTAGATCGCCTCATGGCTATTTTGCGTATCATTGGCGAAGCATGGGAAGAGTCCCGTGCGGAATATAAAAAACATGCCATCTTGGGTGGCGGCTGGGAATAATTGAAAACCGTTCACATCGATTTTGTATCCGACATTGCTTGCCCCTGGTGCGCAATTGGTTTAGCTTCCCTGGAAAAAGCATTAAGCGCTGTTGGTGATGAGGTCAATGTTGAAATTCATTTTCAACCTTTTGAGCTAAATGCTCACATGCCCCTTGGTGGGCAAGATGTGATTGAGTACCTGACCGAGAAGTACGGCACTACCGTAAGCCAAGTCAAAGCTAACCAAGAAAATATTCGCAAACGTGCCGCCGAGATGGGCTTTTTGTTCCATCCGGAAGGGCGTAAGCGCGTATATAACACCTTTCATGCTCACCGCCTCTTACATTGGGCTTTAGCAGAGCATGGGCTAGAAGCGCAATATAAACTCAAGAAAGAGCTCTTTGCGACTTACTTCACCTTAGCAGTTAGTGTGGACGACCCCAAGAATCTACTCGATGCAGTTGAACGAGCTGGCTTATCAATTGAGCGAGGGCGCGCTATTTTGGAGAGTGATGAGTTCGCAGAAGCGGTCCGGGATCAGAAAAAGAAGTACACCGAGTTAGGGATTAACTCGGTGCCTGCAATTATCTTGGATAACAAATACATGATTCAGGGGGCGCAAGCACCCGAGTTGTTTGCTAGCGCCATGCGCGATTGCGCCCAAGAAGCAGAGAGTTAATGTCCTTACTCTTTGATGTTGTTCTGAATCACAAATTTACCCCAAATACCGATCTGCTTCGCCACAAAGGCATTGGCTGCTTCTGGGTTCAAGCTTTGTACCTGAATACCTTGGCCCTTGAGTTTCTCAGCAACTGCAGGGGTCTTTAGGGCTTTATCAACCGCCCGATACATCGCATTCACAATCGCGGGTGGGGTCTTCGATGGAGCAATGACCGCCCACCAGGCAGGAGCCTCAAAGCCTGGGTAGCCACTCTCTGACAAGGTAGGAACTTTAGGCATATCGGGTGAGCGCTTGGCGGTGGTTACTGCTAAGGGTATCAAGCCACCGCTATCAGCATGCGGCTTAATTAAGAACATACTGCCGACCACCAAAGGAACTTGTCCCGCCAAACCATCCTGAACCATGGGACCACCTCCGCGATACGGGGCGTGCACCCAATCAACACCTGTTTTCTTGGCAAAGTCAGCAATAGCAAGATGACCTAAGCTGCCAATGCCGATGGAACCATAGGTAAAAGGCTTCTTGGCTTTAGAGTCGTCCATGAGCTGCTTCATGCTGGTAACACCCGATTTCTTACTGGCCGCTAAGACCATGGGCGATGTGCCAATCATATTGATCGTTACCAAATCTTTGAGGGTGTCGTAAGGCAAACTATCTTTGAGAGAGGGATTAACCCCGTGGGTATCAAACACCAAACCAAAGGTATAGCCGTCACCAGTTGCACGTGCTACCGCTGTAGTACCAATCACACCAGAGGCACCACCGATGTTCTCCACAATCACATTTTGCTTGAGCTCTGCTTGCAAAACAGGCGCTAATATCCGTGCCACTTGATCTACAGAGCCACCCGGAGGGAAAACCGCAATGATCTTGATGGGGCGTTGGCTTGGCCAATTACCTACATCGCTTTGAGCAAGGGCAGGGGTGATCACACAAAGCGCAAATAGGGCAGCAATAATCTTTTTTATGAGAGTTAGCATAAGGTTCCTTTAATCAATAGTAAATATCATACTGGAACA
>DBCI01000098.1:15945-16576 GCA_002292975.1 Polynucleobacter sp. UBA962
AAGGACCGTCATGATGAGCCATGGTATTCATATTCTCCCGCGTGCTGAACCGGCAACTGCTGGCATCCAAGCCTTGCGAGGGATACCAAGCACAGTGATTAGCGATATGCTGGGGCGCACTTTAGTAGCAAACGGTATTCACCCCATTAATCGATCGCCCATATCGGTCTGTGGCAATGCATTCACCATCAAACTGCATGTTGCAGATAATTTAATGGTTCATAAAGCTCTGCAAATGGTGCAAGCGGGTGATGTGATGGTGATTGATGTGGAAGGCGACATTGGCTGTGCGGTGATTGGTGAGATCTTGATGACCGTGGCTAAGAGCAGAGGGGTGCTAGGGATTGTGGTGGATGGTGCTGTGCGTGATGTGGATGCCTTTGATCAACAGCAATTTCCTTGTTGGGCTAAAGGAGTCAATCTTCGTGGCCCCCTCAAAGAAGGCCCTGGATCCATCAATCTACCAATCTCGATTGGCGGCATGATTGTGCATCCAGGCGATATTATTCTTGGTGACAGCGATGGTTTGATTGCAGTACCCCCAAGTCAAGCATTAGAAGCAGCGCGTTTGGGACGGGAGAAAGTGAAACAAGAGCAAGAGATACTCAAAACGATTCAGGCGGGTCAGTAT
>DBCI01000098.1:16723-16911 GCA_002292975.1 Polynucleobacter sp. UBA962
AGACAAATTGCACTCACGACCTGAGCACCTGTTTTCTGAATCAGCTTACTAGTCGCTAAGATAGTGCCGCCCGTTGCCAATACATCGTCGACAATTAACACTGTATGAACCGAACTTAAGACCGTTGTACTAATCTCTAAGGCATCGTTACCGTATTCCAGACCATAGGACTCACGATGGACTTCTGG
>DBCI01000098.1:16987-19822 GCA_002292975.1 Polynucleobacter sp. UBA962
GGCAGAGGCAAAGATGAAGCCTCGAGACTCAATACCTAGGATATGGGTAAACCGATCGGATTTACTTAGGCTAGCTAGCCCCTCAATCGCAGCAGTGAATGCTTTAGCATTCGCTAGCAGGGGACCAATATCCCGAAAGAGGATTCCAGGTTTCGGAAAATCAGGAACGCCGGGTAAATAATCTTCTAGTCTCATGCGATTAAACTCTCTGTATGAATGCTAATCAAAGCCCCATCTTACTGCTAGTTGCCCTCAAAAATGAACTTGAGGCGATTTCAATTCCAAAGAGCATTCCAGTTGCATACACCGGTGTGGGGAAGATTAATGCAGCGACTGTTGCTCAAACTGCAATCATGCATCATCAGCCGCAACTCATCATTAACTTTGGTACTGTTGGCAAAATCAATCTGTCTCTGTCGGGCCTCATCACCATCAAGCGCGTTGTGCAACGGGATATGAATGCAGAGCCATTAGCCCCTAGAGGCGTTACCCCATTTTGCCCAAAGCCAGCAGAGTACGAATCGCAATCAGGTCTATATACCTGTGGCAGTGGGGATAGCTTTGTCACCAGTACAGACCCGTGGTTACTTGAGCAACATATTGATGTCGTGGATATGGAACTCTTTGCTATTGCAGCCGTTGCCCATCAACATCAAATACCTTGGCTATCCTTTAAGTTCATCAGCGACTCCGCAGACAGTAAAGCAGGCGAACAGTGGCATGAAAAGATTAACCATGGAGAAGAGCTCTTCATGGAGCAGCTCAAGCAATTGATGTCTTAGTTATGGTTTATCGATTGTAATGCCACCTTTTTTGATGATTGCTGTCCATTTTTTTATATCAGAGGCCATGAGTTGCGTTAGTTCCTCAGGTGGTCCAGAAACGGGTTCAGCACCAAGTTCAGCAAATTTTGCACGAACCGTAGGATCAGCCAAGGCTTGATTAACATCCTTGTTTAACTTATCTACAATAGCCTTAGTCGTACCTCTAGGAGCTATCAAGGCGAACCATGCGGCAGAATCATAGCCTCTAATTCCAGCCTCTGCGGCCGTTGGAACATCAGGTAATGCAGGTAAGCGTCGATTAGATGCAACAGCAATAGCCTTCACTCTGCCAGCACTTATTTGACCGGATACATTTGGAAGCAATTGAAAGCTAATTGGAACTCGGCCTGCAACCAAATCGGTCACCATGTTTGCGGTTACTCGATAGGGAACATGGGTCATTTTAGCCCCGAGTAATTGTTCGTAGTAAGCTCCTGCTAAATGCTGCGAGCTACCATTGCCGACAGATCCATAGCCTACATCAGGTGTCTTACGAATATAGTCATTTAGCTGGGATAGATTGTTAATATTCAGCGTTGAGCTAACGACAATGATGTTCGGTAATATTGCAAAAAGTGCAATTGGTTGCAAATCACGCTCAGGATCATAACCAAGATCTGGGTTCAATATCTTATTCACGGCTAGTGGACCTGAAGTACTTAGACCAATGGTGTAACCATCAGGTTCAGCTTTAACAACCGCAGCGGTCCCAACATTTCCTCCGGCGGCAGGTCTATTATCAAATATGAAGCGAGTATTCGTATTGCTGCTTACCTTTTCAAGCAGTACACGTGTAACGACGTCACTTGCGCTACCAGCTGAAAAAGGAACGATTACAGTAATGGGCTTATTAGGATAAGTCTGTGCATTTAGATTAAAGCTAAAAAACAAAGTTATTAAACTAATACCTAAAAAACGAAAAAAATTAGTAGTTTGCATAATCAACCTTTCCAGTAATTGAACCAAAACGTTCTTCCATAACCTGCTCTAGAGCCAAACTTGATTTCGTATGAGCCCCTCCACCACGTACACAGTAATCTTTCGCTTTATGAGGTGAATCAGGCTTTTTGCCAGCAGCAAAAGCTTTGGCTTCTTGGAGTAATAACTTCCTAAACCGAATAATTCCAACATCCGTGGGCGATAAATTTTCTTTAGTACGATCAATCATATACCCCTGACTTTCTTGAGCCATCTGGTCTTGTTCGGCAATTCCTCGTATTCCTGTAAATGAAATAGTTTTTTGTTCTTCACGACTCATTAGATAGGAATTACTGCGATTACGAAGTGGCACATAGCCAGGACCTAATTCAGCAAATTGACCGTAGCCACCCTTGATGTATTTCTTTCTCTCTTCATCCGATATTGCTTGGTCTGGATGCCAGGCATAAACATACATCCAGCAACTATGATCGTCGATTGGCACCCATGAGTATCCGTAGTAAGTTTCATTGGGCATCGCTGATGGTGTAATAGAGTGAGTTGGAAGCATGTATTGCGTAAGACGCCAATAGTGATCACCAGGATCAGCATTTCTAGCGCCACCAATCAAAAATCCAACTTCATGGTCAATGATCTTGAAGCGAGGTGCAGGATCATTTCTTAACCAACGAATACGACTTTCATCTGCGGCAATATTTGAACTGTCATCCTTTCGAAACGCAGGCGCTGGCATATGTAAGAAAGAAAAATGCGCAGTATCAAGTGCGCCTTCCATAGAATGCGTCCAATTGCATTCAACTAATCGTTTTGTGACATAGCGATGACTTGGCGGTACTAAACCAGCCTCTAGTTGAGGAACTTCAAATGGCTGAATATCAGGAGGCCCCATATAAGCCCACACCATATCTGCAAACTCTTGGGTCGGATAGGCTTTAATCTTTATTTTGCCGTGATAGGCAGCATCCTTAGGAACGTTGGGCATATCAATACAGTTACCGTGGATGTCGTATTTCCACCCATGATAGATGCAACGAATTCCACATTCTTCGTTTCTGCCAAAGAATAAGTCTGC
>DBCI01000098.1:19899-21787 GCA_002292975.1 Polynucleobacter sp. UBA962
AATAGATCTTCACCCATTACCTTAAGGCGGATGGGCGCGCAGTCTGGTTTTGCAACCTCTTCTGAGAGGGCTACCGGATGCCAGTGGCAACGCAGGTAGTTGCCCATAGGAGTATTGGGCTCACTGGTATTGAGATATGCATTATCCGTAGCTGAAAGCATGTGTCCTCATCATATTTAGTGTTACAAAATTATGGTAATGCAACCCGGTGTTTTTGGGTAGAGAGGCAGGGCGTGTTTAAATATCTTTTTGTGAGGAAATTTATATGGCTAAACATTTAATTGGGGTTTACTCTAGTTTATCCCTTGATCTAGCTGAAAAATTAATTGATAAAGCCATAGATCTCCGAATAAAGCACAATTTATTACCCCTAGCCATTGCTGCTTTAGATGCTGGCGGCCATTTAGTGGCTTTCCGGCGGGAGGATGGTTGCGGTATTTTGCGATCGGATATTGCAATTGGTAAGGCATGGGGCTCCCTAGGAATGGGTATGTCAACCCGACAAATTCGTGATCGCTTATCGGATCGTCCAACGTTTCAATCTGCTTTGGCAGCCGCCTCATCTGGCCGTTTTATACCAACACCAGGAGGCGTATTGATTCTTAATCATGAAAGTATTGCAATTGGCGCCATCGGAATAAGTGGTGATGCATCGGATAAAGATGAATTTTGTGCAATTGAAGCTATCCGAGCAATCGGTTTTACTCCTGAGCCACCTAATCCAGATCAAGACTGGATGAGTAATAAGTTATGAGTCGCTAAAACTTCATTAAGTAAAACTATTTTTAAGGAATGATCTAATCACCATGAGTTTAAAAAATCGCCTATTTTCACTATTTATATTTTTATTTCTCATAGGGAATGTTCACGCCCAAAATAAGGGAATTAATAGCAGTCTAGCTTATGAACAAATTACCGCTCAACCAATTGTGCTGGATGGGGGGCCAAAAACGATCATTGGTCAAGATTTTAAATACCCGAGTGGTACCCCTTTAATAAAGGCATTTGATATCGTGATTCCTGCAGGTAAGCAAACTTCCTTGCATAGTCATGCGATTCCTCTTTATGCCTACATTGTTTCTGGGGAGCTTGAGGTGGACTATGGCAGCAAAGGAAAGCGCTCATTTAAAGCTGGCAGTTCCTATATAGAGGCAATTGATTGGTGCCATATCGGAAAATCCTTAAACAACCAACCGGTGCGTATCATAGGGGTCTATTTAGGACAAGTGACCCCTGATCAAATTGCGCCCATTGACTGTAAAAAACCAAATTAATCGTTACGAACAATCAAATAGAAAGTCATTATGAGTGCTACTTACGTTATTCAGCCCCCAGAGATTCCAACGCTCCCTGTGCAGGGTGATAGTAAGCGTTTTGCAGTTAATCGTATTTATTGTGTTGGCCGTAACTACGCAGACCATGCAAGAGAGATGGGGCATGACCCGGATCGTGAGCCACCATTCTTTTTCATGAAGCCTGCTACAGCAATTGTGACCGATGGCAAGAACATGGCCTATCCCTCTTTATCAAATGACGTCCACCACGAGATTGAAATGGTCGTGGCACTGGGTAAGGGTGGAGCAAACATTCCTGCAGATCGGGCACTCGACCATGTTTGGGGTTATGGGGTTGGTCTTGATATGACCCGCCGCGATCTTCAGGGGGAAGCAAAAAAGATGGGCCGTCCTTGGGATACTGGGAAAGCATTTGATCAATCAGCACCATGCTCAGCCCTAGTGCCCGTTAGTCAATGTGGTCACCTTGCAAAAGGACGAATCCATTTAAAGGTGAACGGACAGATAAAGCAAGATGGAGATCTAGCAATGATGATCTGGAACGTACCCGATACGATTGCTTACCTATCCACGCTATTTACTCTGATGCCTGG
>DBCI01000098.1:21893-22444 GCA_002292975.1 Polynucleobacter sp. UBA962
GATGGTCTAGATTATTTAAAGCTCTGTTTGGTTCTCAATCGAGAATAACTTTAGCGTATCTAGATCAACATGATCGAGGGCATTGAGATGAGTGCTCTCGAGTTTGATGAGGGGTGCACAACCATTTGCAAGCGCTTCTTGCCAACGGGTAATGCACAAACACCATTGATCACCTGCGCGTAGACCTGGAAACTGATATTCAGGGCGCGGTGTAATAAGATCGTTGCCGCGTTGGTAGCTAAATTCTAAAAACTCTTCACTCATAATGGCGCAGACCAAATGCAAACCAACATCCTCTTGATTAGTTTTGCAGCAACCATCCCGAAAAAATCCTGTAAGAGGATCAAACGAGCAGGGGACCAAAGGCTGCCCAAAGACATTACGAACGATTTCAGGCATTACTTTCCCCTCCACTGGGCTGGCTGACCTGCTAAGAATGAAGTCACTCCTTCTTTAAAGTCAGAACTACCATAAACCTCACGAATTAAATCACTGCAATCGGGTAAGGAGTGATGAATGACCCGAGCCATCATCTGTTTGGATGCTTTCTG
>DBCI01000098.1:22569-23588 GCA_002292975.1 Polynucleobacter sp. UBA962
TAGTTCTGCTAAAAGTAGCATGCGTTTCACAATGGCAACACCTAGGTGAGACACTAACCAGGCAATATTGCTGGGTGATAAGGTATTACCAAGGGTGCGCGCAATCGGCACCCCAAATTTAGCACCAAGGTTGGCAATTCGAAAGTCACATAAAGAAGCAATCGCTAAGCCACCACCAACGGCTAATCCATCAATAACCGCAATCGTTGGCATACTTAATTGCTGAAGGGGGCCGAGGTAATGATCGATCAACTTCTCGTACCGCACCCCATCTTCACCATCCTTAAACGCGGTGAACTGGGCAATATCACTTCCAGAGACGAAAGACTTCCCCCCGATACCACGCAATATCACTACACGGATTTGGGAGTTTTGGTTAAGCTCTAGACAAATAGTACGTAATTGCTCGTACATCTCCTGGGTCATCGCATTGCGTGCGGTCGGCTGATCAAAAAAGAGATGGGCAAACTTCCCTTTGATCTCTACATACACACGAGCATTGGTACTCATACGGCAAAGGCCCCTTGTTTTTCTAATTCCTTAATCTCATCGGGCGTAAAGCCTGCCTGCATGAGAACTTCTTGTGTGTGCTCTCCCAAAAGAGGAGGGTGGCGCCGCACTTCTTGAGGAGTGCCTTGCATCTTCACCGCAAAACCAATGTTAGGTACTTTACCTTCTAGCGGATGATCAATCTCAATGCGCATTTGGCGATGCCTGCCATGCTCGCTCTCAAATGCCTGAGGGTAGTCTAAGATCGGACCTGCTGGAATACCGTGCTCCAAGAGTAAATCAATCCACTCATCAGCACTTTTTAAGGCAAAGGAATTCTCAAGCTCTTGGATTAATTGCTCACGCTGGCCTAGACGACCTGCAATAGTTTGGTACTCCGCCTTTTGTAAGAGATCGGGCCGTTCTAAGATCTCACAAAGTTTTTGCCAGAGTTTGTTATTGGTTGCACCCATTACAAAATAACCGTCCTTGGCTTTGACTGCTTGATATGGAGCGGTCATACGATTTGC
>DBCI01000098.1:23674-34427 GCA_002292975.1 Polynucleobacter sp. UBA962
AACGCCAATGCTGAATCAAATAGGGATGCGTCAATATATTGTCCTTGACCGGTATTCTTGGCACCAATATAGGCAGAGAGGGCAGCGTAGGTTGCAAAGAGTGCGCATCCAATATCAGCAACGGGTACACCAGCTTTCACGGGTTTGCCATCCCCGTTACCGGTCACACTCATAATCCCCGACATGGCCTGCGCCATTAAATCAAAACCAGGGCGCATTGCCCATGGTCCACTTTGACCAAAACCCGAGATGCTAACGTACACGAGTGCAGGATTGATCTTGCTCATGACTTCATAACCAACCCCTAAGCGTTTCATAACGCCAGGACGATAGTTTTCAACCAAGATATCAGCTTCTTTGACAAGCTTAAATAAAATGGCTTTACCTGCTTCTGATTTGAGATTGATTGCAATACTTCGTTTATTGCGGTTCATGTTGAGGAAGCCCATACTATCGGGCCCCTTCATTTTGAATCCCATGGCACCGCGGGTTTGATCACCACTACCTGGCGGCTCCACCTTAATGACATCGGCCCCCATATCCGCTAGCAACATACAGGAGTAGGGGCCAGCCATGACTTGACTCACATCAAGAACCTTCACACCCATTAGGGGGAGCGGGCGTTTTGTACCTGGGGCAGAAGGACTCATGACTGCATTCTAAACATAAAACTATTTTAAGTTTGTGTGAATTGCTCAAGTAAAATCAACTTAATGAGATTTCGCTTACTAGCCCCATTTTAAAGATAATGCACTTATTATCAGTGATGACGAGTAACTTGAATCGAAACTTAAATTACTTAATACGAAGAGTGCTTATTGGGCTAGCCTTTCTGCTTAGCACTTTTTCTGTTTATTCTCAAACGAATTCATCATGGCCTCGTGAGACCATTCGTATGGTGGTGAGTTTTACACCTGGTGGAGCACCAGACACTCTTGCACGCATCTTGGCAGAGGATTGGCAAAAGACCTTGGGTATTCCTATTGTGGTTGAGAACCGTCCTGGGCACGGTGGCAATATTGGTGCAGATCTAGTTGCTAAGAGTAATCCAGATGGCTACACCTTATTGATTGGGACGGTAGGCATTCATGCGATTAATGGTGCCCTCTACGATAAATTACCCTATGACCCTATTGCGGATTTCACACCCATTAGTTTTCTGGCAAGCACCCCGAATGTTCTAATTGTTAGCAAACAGCTAGGCGTTCAATCCCTCAAAGATCTTATTACCCTAGCTAAGGCAAAGCCTAATGAGTTGACCTTTGGCTCGTCAGGTACTGGAACCTCGATTCATATGTCGGGGGAGTTATTTAAAGATTTAGCTGTAGTGCAAATCAGGCATATTCCATACAAAGGCAGAGCACAATCTCTTCCCGATCTTGTAAGCGGAAGGATCTCAATGCTCTTTGATAACTTGGCATCCGCTTTGCCATTAATCAGGGCAAATGAAGTGACTACATTGGGTGTAACTACACTGAAACGATCGCCATCAGCCCCTGATATCCCAACTTTGGCAGAGCAGGGATTAAAAGGGTTTGAGGCGGTATCGTGGTTCTCCTTAATGGCCCCAGCCAAATTACCCAAAGATATACAAGCTCGCCTGAATCAGCTAACCGTTCAGACCTTATCAAAACCAGAGATTCGGTCTCGTCTCACAAACGGGGGGTTAGAGCCCAACCCGGGCAGCCCTGAAGAGCTCAGTCGCTATATTCAGCAAGAAGCCTCAAAATGGCGCAAGATTGTTCAGCAGTCCGGTTCAAGGGCGGAATAAAATAACGATCATTCATGTCAGCCAGCATGGGATAGGGGGCGTTAATAGTATGTATACGACGTTGCTATCACCCAAATAGGAGATAAAGATGAGATTAATCAGGTATCTGCCCTTTTTGCTCATCATGATAGTCGGTTCATTGGCGCAAGCAGCACCCCAATATGCATGGAATATTTCAGTAGGAACTGGGGTTGGCTATTACGGCAGACCATATGTGGGGCCTTATTACCCCCGACCCTTTTATGAACGTCACTATAGTCCTTACTATCGTGGTTATTATTCGCCACCACCTGTTTATTACGCCGCTCCCGCAGTGCATCCATTGATCTCACAGTCACAACCGCCGGTCTGGTATTACTGCGAACCACAACAGCAGTACTACCCGATTGCAAGCACGTGCAATGAAGCTTGGAAGGTCGTACCAGCAACACCACCTCAGTCTACAAACCCTTATCATCCATCTATTAATCATTAATTAAGGTTGTTCGTGAAACTACATTCCATTCTTTTAGTTGGTGTAACTTTGTCCAATCTGACCCTGACCGCCTGCGTCTCTGCCCCAACGGGTCCGACCATCGCTGTGATGCCTAGAGAAGGAAAGCCCTTTGATGTATTCAAAAAGGAAGATCAAGAGTGTCGAGAATTTGCTCAAAATTCTGTTCAGGATGGCAATGCAGCGGCTCTCAAAGCTGGAGCCATTAGCACCGCCACTGGGGCAGCGATTGGCGCTGCAGCGGGAGCACTGTATCAAGGCGGTAGTAGCCAGAACGTTGGCACAGGAGCTGCAATTGGTATGGTGGGGGGAGCTGCAGTCGGGGCAATCGGCGCGTCCAATAAGGAAACTCAATCACAAAGCCAATACAACACCGCTTATCAGCAATGTATGTACGCTAATGGAAATCAGGTGCCAGGGTTCAAGTCACAGGGTGAATTTAAACCAATTAAATAAAAAGATGAAACTATCTTGACTTAAATACTAATAAAAGGTTTCCAAAATAGAACAAAACATATATCGAATTTTTTTTAGCGTATTTATTGGAAGTTTAATTTTTAAGCTTCTGATTTCAGGGTTAATTCCAATTACAGGTGATGAGGCATTGTTTTACGTCTGGTCACAAGATCTGTCCTGGGGATACTATGACCACCCACCAATGATCGCTTGGATGCTTGCCCCATTGTCATGGATTAGTAGCGAGTCGGTAGTAATTCGCTTACCAGCAAGCATTCTGAATCACCTAGTAGCTCTTGGAATCATCAACTTGGTTATTCATTGGCAGCCAGAAAAGAAGAATTCAGCTTATAAAGTTGGAATTATTTACTTGCTTTTGCCATCCTCGATATTAAGCGTTTTAGTCACTAACGATTCGGCATTATTTTTATTTGTGGCTCTAGCGAGCTACTTTTTTATACGCGGAGAGATTGAGGAAAAAAAGGGTATCGATTCAAAAAGTAAATACGCAACATTGATTTATGTTGCTTGTGGAGCTTTTCTTGGAATGGCTTTCCTTTCAAAATACTTGGCAATATTTATTGCAGTTAGTTTTTTTGTCATTTTGATTTATCAGAGAAAGTATTTCAATTTATTAGTTATCTCTATCACGTCGGCCTGTTTTTTATTAATTAACTTCTTTTGGAATATTAATAATTGTTGGCAGAACATAGTTTTTAATACTGTAAATCGAACTGACGATTTAGTGAGTCCTCTAGTAGGAGTACCAAGTTATCTATTAATTTTATTTTATTTGATAACTCCATGGTTATTATGGTACTTGTATCAATCACGAAATACTTTAAAAAACAATGCAAGCATAGCGTTACTTGCCTTTATACCGTTTGTATTATTCGGAATACTTTCATTTAAGCAATTGATAGGTTTGCATTGGTTGCCAGCATATTTGCCAGCACTTCTATTGTTAATTTGTTTAAGCGCGACGGAAAGACAGCTCAATAGAGCCCAGATTTATACATTTGGATTTGGTTTTATACATGCAATAATAATTTGTATCGCTATTTTTGCGCCAAGCGCAACGTGGAAAGATATGAAATTTTATGAAAAACTTTCTACTCTTAAAAACTCTTCTGACATTGCAAAGAGTGTTGACCCAATAAATGAGGATAAAAGAACTTTAATGACCATGGGGTATTCAACCTCATCTATTTTTGCGTTTCACCTGCATAAGGAGGTTCCAGTTTTTGGGGTAGGGTCAAAGTTCGGTAGACACGATGATCTTCATTTTAATTTCAAAGAAATTAATGGAAAAAATATTCGAATCTTTAATAATTCACCAATGAATTTAGAGGAGTTATCTAGATTTTTTGGCTCGTCTAACTTGGTGGAATTTACCTTTAAAGGCGTTAAATATTGGTATTTGGATGGGAATGATTTTAAATATGATCTATACCGTAAGCTAGTTCTTATGGCAATTAAAGAGAAGTTTTACAATATCCCATCATACTTACCTAGTTACACTTGTAACTTTTTTACAAAGTATGACCTACAATAGAAACAAATAGAGCCTGTGCATCGATAGTTATTGCCTAACTATTTAATTCTGTAGTCATCTGTAGCATTTTCAACTATTAAGCATTCATATGAAACCAATCGCCGTAGACTTAGATGGGTCTTTGATATACACGGATATTTTGTATGAAACTTTTTTAAATGCATTTTCAAAAAACCCATTCATCATTTTTTACTTGCCCTTTTGGATTTTAGGTGGCAAAGCGAATTTAAAAAGTAAGTTGGCAGAATTCGCTACTATTGAAGTTTCGAGCCTACCATTTAATTTTGAACTAATTAACTGGTTAAAACAGCAAAAAAATTTAGGTAGAAAATTAGTTTTGTGTACCGCATCTCACCATTCGGTTGCAAGAGATGTAGCAACTCATCTCGATCTATTTGATGAAGTTATGGCTAGCAATGGAAGTATAAATTTGTCTGGTAAAAATAAAGCTTCTGCATTAGTTGAAAAATTTGGCCACCAAGGTTTTGATTATGTTGGAAATTCCCAAGTTGATTTATTAGTATGGTCAAAGTCGCATAAGAGTATTGTGGTGAATGGGTCTATAGATTTAGTCAATAAATTAAAAAAAATGGGAAATATTGAGCTCATATTTTCTGGGATTGATTCTGGATTTAAAGAATGGATCAAGGCGTTTAGATTGCATCAATGGATAAAAAATTTACTAATTTTTATACCCGTTCTGGCAGCTCATGCGCTAATTACGATTGATAATGTAACTGTATTGTTGTTAGCATTTTTATCTTTCAGTTTGTGTGCCTCCTCGGTTTATATAAGTAATGATTTATTGGATCTAGAAAGCGATCGGCGCCATCTGCGTAAAAGAAATCGACCATTTGCCTCAGGCAGCGTTCCGATTTTAATTGGTCTAATTCTTGCACCTTTGCTACTAATTATTAGTTTAATTATTGCTAGTTTGGTTAACAAAACCTTTTTATACTGGTTAATAATTTATTTTCTTATTACAGGGGCATATTCACTATGGCTAAAGCGAGTAGTGCTAGTTGATTGCTTTACACTTGCACAGCTATATACTTTACGAATTATTGCTGGTGCGGCGGCGGTTGATGTGCCTTTATCCTTTTGGTTGCTAGCCTTTTCAATCTTTTTATTTCTTTCGTTAGCATTTATAAAACGTTGTGCTGAGTTGCATTTTCACTCTAGTAACAAGATTGAATTTGCGTACGGTCGGGGTTATCTAGTTTCAGATTTATCATTCATTCAGCAGTTAGGAATTTCTTCTGGATTTTTAGCAGTTTTGGTCTTAGCACTCTATCTTAATAGCGATAACGTTGTAAGACTTTATGAAAACCCAGAATTTATTTGGCTGGCTGTTCCTTTAATTTTATTCTGGATTAGTTGGATGTGGCTTCAAGTTCATCGTGGAAAAATGCATGATGATCCAATTGTTTTTGCAATTAAGGATAAGGTTAGCATTTTTGTTGGCTTATTTTTTATTTTAATTTTTATAATTGCTAGCTAATTAATCCTCTTTTAGAAATTATTATGATAAGAATTCACGGGTGGGGGAATTTTCCTTCGATTGATTCTGAAGTTTTTTCCCCAAAGAGCCTTACTGCATCTTCTGATTTGATTACGAATATAAATAATTTAATTCCGAGAGGTTTCGGAAGGAGCTACGGTGATAGCGCAAATAGTAAAAAAATATTGCAATCTAATTATCTAAATCGTTTCATAAGTTTTGACCATGAAAATGGCATTTTGATCTGTGATTCTGGTTTATCTATTAATGAAATTTTGAGCTTAATTGTTCCTCGTGGCTGGTTTATTCCTGTTGCACCAGGTACTAGTTTTGTTTCAGTTGGTGGCGCTATTGCAAGCGATGTTCATGGCAAGAATCACCATCACCAAGGTTGCTTTTCAGATCATTTGCTTTCATTTGAACTGATGTTGGCAGATGGATCAATTACCCAGGTTTCTCGATCTCATTTGCCAGACCTATTTCAAGCAACCTGCGGTGGAATGGGCTTAACCGGCTTTATTGTTTCTGCAAGTATTCAGCTGATACCAATAAAATCTAGTCAAATTATCCAATCGCTTGTTAAGTGCGGATCCTTAGAGGAGGTCTGCGACCAGTTTTATATTAACCGGGATAAAACGTATTCAGTAGCCTGGATTGATTGTTTGTCGTCTGGTAAAAATTTTGGGCGCTCTGTTTTGATGGTTGGGGAGCATTCCGAATCTGGGAAATTAAGTGTGTCTAAAAAGGCACCAATTAACATACCATTTAATATGCCCGCATCCTTATTAAATTCGTATTCTATTAGATTATTTAATTCAATTTATTATCATAGCTCTTCTACCCAATCTGATATGAATATTTCGTATGAAAAGTTTTTTTATCCACTTGATGGTATTCGAAATTGGAATCGACTTTACGGTAAGGCAGGTTTTATTCAATATCAATTTGTTATTCCAATGGCTGTTGGAATTGATGGCCTTAAGAAAATTCTTGTTAAGATTGTTGATAGTGGTTTAGGTTCATTTTTGGCTGTATTGAAATGCTTTGGACTAGCTAATGCTAATTATTTATCATTCCCTATGGAGGGATTTACCTTAGCTTTAGATTTTAAACTTTCAGATTCTGTGATTAAGCTAGTTTCTAATCTAGACCCGATGGTTGTTGACATGGGAGGTCGTATTTATTTAACAAAAGATGCTCTTATGAACGATACTACTTTTAAGTCATGTTATCCACTTTGGGAAAATTTTGAGCAGGTACGGGCTAAATATGGAGCAATTGGTAAGTTTTCTTCCATTCAATCTAAAAGATTAGGTTTGCAGTGAAAAATGTTCTAATTATTGGAGCAACCTCTGCAATAGCAGAAGCTTCAGCACGAATTTGGGCTCAAAAAGGATACCAACTTTTTTTGGTTGGCAGGAACCAAGAGCAACTTAATTTAATTCGTCAAGATTTGCTTGTACGTGGCTCCCCTCAGGTAAAAAACTTCTGCGTTGATCTCAACAATTTTGATGCACATCATTTAATATTAGATAACGCATTTCAGGAATTTGGGACTATCGATATAGTCTTAATTGCTCACGGAACCCTTTCTAATCAAGCGGATTGTGAAAGTTCTGTTGATTTAACCCTCGAAGAGATAAAAACAAATGCACTCACATCGATTTCATTATTGACACTTTTAGGCAATCGTTTTGAGCAGCAACGATTTGGTGTTATAGCGATAATTAGCTCTGTTGCCGGAGATCGGGGCAGACAAAGTAACTATGTTTATGGCTCAGCCAAGGGTATGTTGAATACCTATACTTCCGGATTACGTCAGCGCTTATATAAATCAGGGGTTTCGGTTCTTACAGTAAAGCCAGGGTTCGTGGATACTCCTATGACTGCAAATTTTAAAAAAGGTTTTTTATGGTCCTCACCTAGCCTGGTTGCTAAGCTTATAGTGTCTGGCTCTGAAAAGGCGAATACGGAAATTTATGCCCCTAAATACTGGTGGCTCATAATGTTCGTTATTAAAATTATCCCAACTAATATTTTTATAAAATTTAAGCTTTAATTTTTAGTAATTAGGGCGAAACGTAAGCAAAGTACAGTTGTAAAAAGATTTAAAGATGTTCTCTTTGCGGTGGTTGTAACGATATTCGATTTCTTTTAAATACATCGGAAAGTGATGCCCCGAAACACCGCGAAAGTTATATAGATTTTATTTAGCATAACTCTAAAATCACTCGATGTGGTTAATATGGCTTTTGGTTCTTGATTTACAAACTCCTTGGAGTGATTGACTACCAAATGCTTACTAAAGTTTTGTAAGAGCTGACATCACAATATCAGCAACTTCGCATGCTTCTTTGGAGGGTTTAATCAAAAAAATTAATTCTCACTTATAAAGTAAGGATGCTCTATAAAGAGCTTGGCAAGTTACTCATTCAGGAATAGAAGAACTAGACCGTCAACGGCGGCTTGGTTCTTTCATAGTGGGCTGCAGTTCTCCTAAAAATCCAGAGTAATAGGGCTGCAGCTACAGCTAGACTCAAACTATTTGCAATCCAAAATCCATTGACTCCTTGTAATAAAGTAGGCGTGTTACCAAAGACATTAAATCCCAAGAGATAGCCACCGCCAAGACCGATACACCAGAGAGAGATGGCATACACAATCATTGGCAAGAAGGAGATGCGATAAGCCCGCAGAATAAATGCAGCTACTACTTGTACTGAGTCTACCAATTGATAAAAACAAATAAACAAGAATAGAGGTGCTGCTAATAATTTGACATCGGGTGTTGGATCGTACAGATCAAGCAACTGAAATCGAAAAATCCAAACAAATAAACCAATCACAATACATAAGCCGCCTGTAAATAGAACGGACGACCAACCAATTTCCTCTGCGCGATGTTGTTTACCTGCCCCAATCGATTGGGAAACGAGAGTCATGGTAGCAATTGCTAATGAGAGTGGCACCATGTAGATTACCGTACCTAAATTAGCCACAATCTGATGTCCTGCAAGAGTGGTGGTTCCAAGGCGGGCAATAAATAGAGACATAAAGGTAAACGAGGTGACCTCAATGAAATAACTTAATCCGATAGGTGCTCCCAAGCGTAATAGCAAGCAGATACGATGCCAGTTAGGCCAGCTAAAACGTTCAAAAATATTAAAGGGCTTATAAAACCGACCCCATAGAACAATGATTAAGATTGAGAAAAACCACAACCAGTTAATGATGACGGTGGCAACGGCGCAACCGGGGCCTCCCATTGCATCAATACCAAAGCCACCATAGATGAAGAGCGCATTAAGCGGAAACTTAGCGGCTAAACCAATCAATTGAAGGAGGGTAATAATCCCTGGCCTGGAAACAGCATTATGAAAAGACATTAAAACCCGCATGCCCATGCTGGCAGGTAGGCCTAAGGCAAGGATTTGTAGATATAAGCGGGCTTTGTTCTCTAAATCAAGATTGACCTGTGAAATGGCTAGTAAGTAGTCGGCATTTAAAAGAATCAGGGTGCCAACGATCGTCAACCCGACTGCCAGCCAGCCAGCCTGGCGAACCTCTTCACCAATCTCCGCATAACGCTTTGCTCCAAACAGTTGACCAGCAATTGGAGTTAGGGCTGCAATCACCCCAGTCAGGCCGACATAGACACTAATAAAGATTGCACTGGCCATCGCTAACGCCGCCAGATCCTCAGAGGAATAGCGCGCGGTCATGGCGGTATCTAAAACGCCAAACGCAATTACGGCAAGCTGACCTACTAAAAGAGGGCCTGCTAATTTAAGAAGCTCAGGAACATCTACTCGCAGGCGCGAGATCCGATCAAAGGCCATAGTAATTTATTAATCGGATATGAGCTGATATAAACGTAAGCGTTCTGAGCGGTCGGCTGCACGGCGATCTTCCCATAACAGTTTGAGTTTTTGATCATTCAGAGCAGAGAACGCTGACGCAGTACTGGCGTTGTGAGTAAGCATGTAAGGGCAATTGGGGTTATCGGCCAATGGAAGCTTTGTAAAGTAAATAAACGATGCCAGCTGCGCATGACCTAGGTTACTAGAATCGATGCACTTTACGTCTGCAGGTACTGATTTGACTAAACGCTCAGCCACAAAACGATAGGTCTTGGCATAGTTAATGGTAGGAAGCCATAAGGTCATCAAAAGAACCCACATTAGTGTTGTGCCGGACGCCGAGATAATTAAGCACCGCCAAATAACCTTGGGTGCGCGTGAGGTACGCCATTGCACCACCCATAACCAAAGAGCCGTGATGATCAGTGCAATGATCAGGGTCAACAGACTAAACTGGGCTTCAAATCCAGGAATGTACCGCGCCACATTAGCAGCGATTGGCGCAGGGTAGCCAGTGGTCTTGGCAAACCAAATCAACCAAATAGCAATTGCAATGAGTGTAAAACTCAGCATTGCAAACCAATCAATAAAGCTGATTACACTGCGACGCAGAATCGGAATACTAAAGGCTGCCAATATTGCCATGGGCGGTATTAAAACAATCAGGTCATGTTCATTGGCATCGACTCGGAATAGGACATACACAAATCCAGCGAGCAATAAACCCAGTGGTATGCATAAATGCGGTGCTCGCCATGCGCCTGCATCATGATTCCTACCCCAGTGAACTAAGGACACTAATGCCAAAGGCCAAACCGGCCAAGCGTATGCCCAAAAATTAATACTTAAAAATTGCAAGGAGCCCCAAGCTAGGTAGCGATGCATAGGTGGGGTATTCGCCCATCCTTGTAGAGCAGACGCTTGCAGCTCCGGGCTTAAGTGAAACAAGTGCCACAGGAATGGCCAGACTCCAATACCTAGAATAGCAATCACGCAAGAACTTAAGGTCCACCGAAAACGAAGTTTTACTTGACAGAGTAAAACCGCAAGACCAATCGCTAGGGCTATTAAAACGGTTAGAGCCCAGTTACTCGAAAGCCCCAGAATCACTAAACCT
>DBCI01000031.1:0-3174 GCA_002292975.1 Polynucleobacter sp. UBA962
TATTGCAGCCATTCTCTAAGATTTATTCGGCGCTTCGTTTGAGCTCAGCCATCATGAAATCTGCCAAGTTAAATGTGGATCAAGAGGTCACTATTCAAGTCCAGCGGGGTAAGATTGTGATTGAGCCTAGTGCTCCATCGGAGTTTTTGCTGGGTGATCTTATTGCGCAAATTACGAATAAAAACCTTCATACTGAAGTCGACTTTGGTGCCCCAGTAGGTCGTGAGATTTGGTAATAGCCAAATCCTATATTCCGGATGTGGGAGACATTGTTTGGCTGCAATTTGATCCCAAAGCAGGTCGAGCGCAAGCGGGTCATCGTCTAGCATTGGTTCTTTCGCCAAGCGCGTACAGCGCGAAAACAAACTTAATGCTGTGCTGTCCATTGACTACGCAAATCAAATCCTATCCGTTTGAGGTTGTTTTTAATGATGGGGCAACACAGCCCGCGGTATTAGCCGATCAATTGAAGTCTTTGGACTGGAAGGTCAGAAAAGCTAAATTTAAATCAAAGATCTCACGTCAGGAGATGATGGTTGTTAAGTTAAAAATCAAAGCTTTACTGGGTTTGTAATCAATGGGTATCCGAATCCTTGGTTGCTAGGCCTCTTGGGGCGCGCATTGCGCGAACCGGGATTTCTGTGATCTTGCGATAGCCTAGAAGCCATGTTTGACCTTTCCATGAGCCGTATTTTAAAAAATACGGCTCAAATTTTGAGCTGTATCAGCTATAATACGGCTCATGAAGACCACGAATTCGTCAAAAAAAACCTATATCTGGCAGCTGCCAAAGTGGCCAAAATTTCAGATCGACCATGATCGCTTAGAGTCTCTGGTAACCATTGCTCGCCAAGCCCAAGGAATAATTATTGGCAAGGCATCCGCCATTGGCTTAACGGCTATCGCTGATGTTCATCAACAACTCTGGATTGATGAGGTGATTGCTACCTCAGCGATCGAGGGCGAGCAATTAAATCCAGACTCTGTGCGTTCATCGGTATTACGAAAACTGGGAATGGAGTATCAGACTATTTCTGATCCACGTTCAGAAATGATTGATGGATTGGTCGCCATTATGGATGATGCGTTAACGCATCACGATGAAGAGCTTAATCATGAACGGTTGTGTTCATGGCATCGGGCAATCTTTTCAAATGAGCGATCGATTAAAGCGATGCGGGTAGGCGGCTATCGTACCCATGCAGAGCCCATGCAAATTGTGAGCGGTTTATATCGCAAAGAGAAGGTGCACTACGTCGCACCACCTTCGGAAGAGGTGCATGATCAGATGCATCAGTTTCTGACTTGGTTTGAGCTCACGCGTCCAAATATCAAAGGGCGCAAGGCAGAATCCTTGGATGGTTTGTGTCGGACTGCCATTGCTCATTTATGGTTTGAATCAATTCATCCGTTTGAGGATGGAAATGGTCGCCTTGGGCGAGTCATCTTGGATATGGCTCTCGCACAGGATTACCCGCATTCGATGCGAATTTACAGCATCTCCAATCAAATTATGCGAAATCGTTCTTCGTACTACGATGCGCTTGAGCAGGCGCAGTCAGGAGATTTAGAAATCACTAATTGGTTGATTTGGTTTTTAAACACATTCATTGAGTCATGCAAAACATCCTCACGGTTTATTGATGATGCGATCGCAAAATCGCAATTTTGGCAACGGTATGCCAATCGAGGGTTGAGTGAACGCCATCGCAAGGTGATTCAAAAACTGATTGAGGCAGGAGATGGTGGATTTCTTGGTGGTCTTACTGCCGAAAAGTATCAAAAAATCACCAAGGTATCTAAAGCAACCGCAACCCGGGACCTTAGGATTCTCAAGGAATGGGGCATCTTGTTTACCAACGGGGAAGGTAAAGCCACGCGCTACTACCTAAGATTAGGTAATTGGCAGCATGGGCTTGATAAGGCATGATTTTCTGAAATAGTTGGTATGAATCAATTCACTTAAAAATCTATCAATATTGGTTAATTTACGACTTTTTTGCATTAATTGATAAAAAAGTCGCGACTTTATTCAAATATACAATAAAATAGTCGTATGAAACGCTATCTAGATGCATTGATCCTCAATGACCTATCGAAAAAAGCAGTCATTTTGACTGGTCCACGTCAGGTGGGCAAAACAACCTTGAGCCGACAGCTGATGGCCAAGTTCGCGCATGCCCAATATTTAAATTGGGATGTTCCTGCGGATCGAGAAATCTTACAGCGCCAAACATGGAACCCAAAAGCAGGCCTTTTGGTTGTTGATGAGATTCATAAAATGCGGAATTGGAAATCATGGTTAAAAGGTGTGATTGATGGACGCCCCAAAGATCAAGCACTATTAGTAACGGGTAGCGCCCGAATGGATACCTTTCGACAGTCGGGGGAGTCGCTTGCTGGACGATATTTCTCATCCCGCTTGCATCCAATTTCAGTCAAGGAGTGGTGCGAGCAAGAAGGTGTCAGTGCACCAAAGGCTTTAGAGCACCTTTTAGAGCGCGGGGGATTTCCAGAGCCTTGTTTAGCCAACAGTACGATTGAGGCAGATCGTTGGCGGTCACAATACTTTACGGATTTAATTCGAGAGGATGTCTTGGAGTTTTCTCGAGTGCATGAAATGACCACCATGCGTCTATTCACCGAAGTGCTTCGCGAGCGGGTTGGGGCGCCACTTTCATTGGCATCGATTGCCCGCGACTTGGCGGTATCGCCAGCTACCTTAAAACGCTATTTAGAGATATTGAAAGCCTTATTTATCGTTTTTACGATTCAACCATGGCATCGCAATATTGCAAGAGCGATGTTACAAATGCCTAAAGTGTATTTTTTTGATACTGGTTTAGTGCGAGGGGATCAAGGCGCTCGATTGGAGAATGCAGTTGCAGGAATGTTGTTAAAGCAAAGGGATTATTTACGGGATAGTCGCGGCATCGATTCGGGCTTGCACTATATTCGTACCAAAGACGGAGTCGAGGTAGATTTTGGGATTAGCGCGGGCGAATCACTGATTCAATTGATTGAGTGTAAATTAAGCGATCATAGGCCTCATAAGGCATTAACCCGATTTGCAGCACAATTCCCACAAGCGAAAGCCTACCAAATTGTTGCCAATCTTCGTCAGGAGGAAATGGTCAACGGAATTCAAATAACGGACGCTGCCTACTGGTTGGC
>DBCI01000031.1:3326-4392 GCA_002292975.1 Polynucleobacter sp. UBA962
TAGATCCCAAGATCCTCAAAGCGGTTGCTGATCAAGGCTATACCCAAGCAACCCCGATCCAAGCTAAAGCAATCCCCGTGGTGCTCGAGGGTAAGGACGTGATGGGCGCGGCCCAAACAGGTACTGGAAAGACCGCCGCATTTATCTTGCCCATTATTCAGCAGTTACTGCCCAATGCCAATGCCAGCACTTCACCGGCACGACACCCTATTCGCGCCTTGATTCTGACTCCCACTCGTGAGTTAAGCGATCAAGTGGCAGACAATGCGAGCGTGTATGCCAAACATACGGACCTGCGAACTGCGGTGGTCTTTGGCGGAGTTGATATTAAGCCTCAAGCGATGCTCTTGCGAGCGGGGGTGGAGATTTTGATTGCGACCCCTGGGCGCTTACTAGATCACTTGGGCTCCAAGACTGCTGATCTATCCCAAGTACAAATTTTGGTACTCGATGAAGCCGATCGTATGCTTGATATGGGTTTCTTACCCGATTTGCAGCGCATCATTAATCTGATTCCTGCGCAACGCCAAACCCTTTTATTTTCTGCAACCTTTTCTCCTGAAATTAAAAAGTTGGCGCAGACCTATTTGCGTAATCCCATCACAATTGAAGTGGCACGTCAAAATGCTGCTGCTGATACGGTGAAGCAGGTGGTCCACTTCGTTAAGTCTGAAAACAAGCGTGCGGCGATTGTGACGATTTTACAAAACCGTGTGAAGGCTGGTCATACTAAGCAGTGCATTATCTTTACAAACAGTCGTCTTGGCTGCGCCCGCTTAGCGATTGCGCTAGAGCGCGATGGCATCAAAGCGGCTGCGATTCATGGCGACAAAAGTCAGAGCGAACGCATGCTCACACTCGAAGCATTTAAGAGTGGTGCGATTGATGCCTTGGTCGCGACCGACGTGGCAGCTAGAGGTTTAGACATACCCGATATGCCCTGTGTGATTAACCATGAGCTCCCCTTTAGTGCGGAGGATTTCATTCATCGTATTGGTAGAACCGGTAGGGCGGGCAGTAGTGGAGACGCCATTGCTCTGGTAGACGATAGTGAGAAGCGCTTACT
>DBCI01000031.1:4536-5493 GCA_002292975.1 Polynucleobacter sp. UBA962
CAAGATCAAGAATCGTCAACGGCAACGCCTGTTCAATCAAATCAGCCCGTATTAAAAAATAAGAAACCGATATTGGGAGCCCTGCTAGGGGGAGTTAAGAAATAAAAACCCCTGTTTAGGACCTTAGCCAATTCTCTAATTTTAAAGACTTAAGGTTTGCAAATACTTTGTCACCACTGACAAGTATCATTTTATTGGCTATCGCTTGACTCGCGATTAGAAGATCTAACGAGTCAATGGTTTTACCTTGAATCTCAAGTTCGGCTCTTACTTTGCCATATGCATCCGCTGCTCTTTGATCCCAGTCAACAATGTCGACACGCTTGATGAGCTCACTAATTGCGCCTCTAAGTGCTTTTGCTCCAGGTCTTTTATGAAGGCCATATTGAATTTCAGCGTATGTAATTACAGAAATATAGATTGAAGAAACCGGAAGAGAAAAAAGCTTTTGGATTACCTTAGACTCATTTTTAACAATATGGCTAACAATATTGGTATCTAATAGGTAACATTTCATTCAACCCATCCTTTAAATGGATCGCGTTTAAATGGTTTCTGCTGGCGCTCTTTTTTACTTAAGAAATCTTTTGGGGGCTTGAGGGTTTCCAACGCAAAACGAAGGCCTGACCAGTCTGAGGGTTTGGCTGAAATGATGAGATTTCCAGTATGTGGATCTTTGCCAATAAAGACCTCGCTCCCTTGAAAGCGAAATTCCTTCGGCAGACGAACCGCTTGACTTCTTCCATTGGTAAAAATTTTGGCAATTTGCTTCATTGAAATAGCTGTTTAAGTTGGTATATACCATAATATATACCAAAAGAGGTCGATGTTACAACTCTTTGACACTAATGGAATTGAATGATCGCCTTGTAACTAATTTCTTGCTTGAAGTTGTGCTTGCCAAATTAAGATTGCTTTACAGAGCCACTCTTGAACGGTTTTAGACCCACTGAGTTC
>DBCI01000036.1:0-860 GCA_002292975.1 Polynucleobacter sp. UBA962
AAGATCATATCCGCTTGACGTCTGAGTGCATAGTCCAAAGTCTCAGCAGTCACATTGGGGTTTCCATCGCGATCCCCACCGGTCCATTGACCCATCTTTAAGAAGGAGGCAACTGGCTGGTTTCCTAAACGATCCTCGAGTTGAGCATAGAGCTTCGGAATCTCTCTCAAGAAAGTAGCTTCATAGTAACTAAGCGCATTCTCGATTTCGTCAACAACCTTAAGCTTGGTCACCCGCAATAAGCGGGTTTGCCAGAGCTGTATTACCCGTGCCTTCATCAGAGACTCGTTATCGGCTAATTCGCGTTCACACAAGACATCTTTCGTGAGGTGAAAAGCCTTGGCACGATCTTTAATTTGATCTCGGGTCTGGAGTAATTGAGCAATGCTGCGCTCTGCATCCAAGATACTCTTGCGCTGGACTTCGGTTGGATGTGCAGTTAATACGGGAGAAAGATGGCTATGGGCCAAGGTCTTTGATATTGCTTGGTTGCTAATCCCAGCCGCCCGAATCCGCTCGAGAGCAAGATCAATACTGCCCTCTTGTTTGGTGGCAAGGCGCTCTTGGGCTGCTTGCCGACGCAATTGATGTCGATCCTCAGCAAGATTTGCTAGATGACTAAAGTAGGTAAAGGCCCGAATCACCTTCACCGACTCATCTGCGCTCAACCCCTTTAAAAGCTTCTTGAGTGCTTTATTGGCTTGCTCGTCACTATGCCGATGAAAGCGGACCGATAGGGTTCTGATGGTCTCAATTAGATTAAAAACATCAACCCCCTCCTGCTCCCGAATAACATCACCCAGGATTCGCCCTAACAGGCGAATGTCTTCTACTAAAGCAGAATCTGGATCTTGCTTTTT
>DBCI01000036.1:1001-4374 GCA_002292975.1 Polynucleobacter sp. UBA962
CGATACTCGGGTTTGCGAAGCATCATAGATACTGGCGCGAGGATCATGATTAAAGTCAATCGAGACCAATGGCAAGGTATTAAACCCAAGAATGCCTTTCAGTTCATTCTCGCTAGCACTCTTGAGAATGAGATTAATCTCATCCACCGTAGTAGAGCGCTTAGCTATAAAGGTTAGATCTACCACTGAAACATTAATGGTGGGTACGCGTATCGCAAAACCATCAAAACGACCTGCTAGTTCCGGTAGTACCAAGCCAATGGCTTTGGCTGCACCCGTTTTGGTTGGGATCATACTGCTCACCGCCGAGCGTGCTCTGCGTTTATCTTTGTGATACACGTCGGTTAAGACCTGGTCATTGGTAAAAGCATGAATGGTGGTCATGAGACCCGACTCGATCCCAATCTTCTCTAAAAGAGGTTTAACTAAGGGGGCTAAGCAATTCGTGGTGCAACTTGCATTAGAAACTACGACATCGCTTGGCTTCAGAACCTTTTCATTGACACCATACACAATGGTGGCATCGACATCTTTATCACCAGGGGCGGAGATTAAAACCTTCTTTGCTCCCTGCTGAATATGCACCATTGCCTTCTCTTTGGACGTAAATTTACCGGAGCACTCCAGAACAAGGTCGACGCCTTCTTTACCCCATGGGGTTTCCAAAGGATTGCGGGTCGAGTACATCCGAATACGATCGCCATTCACAACCATGAACTCACCATCGACGGTCACGGTTCCCGGAAAACGCCCGTGAGCAGAGTCGTATTGCGTAAGGTGGGCATTGATATCGATATCTCCCATGGCATTAATCGCCACAATGTTGATATCACGCTTCTTGTTTTGCATTGCCTCTTCATACAGCGCTCGCAACACCATGCGTCCGATTCGGCCATAGCCATTAATTGCAACTCGGATGGTCATCTTCTTCCTCTTTACTCTATTTACGAATACTTTGTTACTGAATCACTGCCTTGAGTTCACCTTTGGTGTACCGTGTTGCCATCTTTTCCAAGGGAATCACCTTAATCTTGCTCGCTTGTCCTGCACAGCCAAAAGACTTAAAGCGCGCCTCACAAATCCCTTTGGCAGCCGCCGTAGCAACCTTTAAGAATGCACGAGGGTCAAACTCTTCGGGGTGTTGGGTAAAGAACTGGCGAATCGCACCGGTCATTGCTAAACGAATATCGGTATCAATATTAATTTTGCGCACGCCATGTTTGATGCCTTCCACAATCTCTTCGACTGGGACGCCATAGGTCTCTTTAATCTTGCCACCGTTTTGTCGAATAATCTCCAACCACTCTTGAGGAACACTCGATGAGCCATGCATCACCAAATGCGTGTTCGGAATACGTTGATTAATGGCTTTAATACGATCAATCGCCAAGATATCGCCTGTCGGTGGACGGGTGAACTTATACGCACCATGACTGGTACCGATTGCGATGGCCAATGCGTCAACCTGGGTCTTGGCCACGAAGTCAGCAGCCTCGTCTGGATCGGTTAATAGTTGCGAATGATCCAAAACGCCCTCGGCACCACTGCCGTCCTCGTCACCGGCTTGACCGGTCTCCAATGACCCAAGGCAACCCAACTCGCCTTCTACCGATACGCCTACAGCATGGGCCATATCAACCACTCGACGGGTCACATCCACGTTGTAAGCAAAATCGGCTGGTGTTTTAGCATCTTCTTTGAGTGATCCGTCCATCATGACACTCGAGAAACCACTACGAATCGACGCTTGGCAAACCGCGGGAGAGGCGCCATGGTCTTGATGCATACAAATTGGTATGTGCGGGTATTGCTCTACAGCTGCTTCTACTAGCATCCGCAAAAAGGGCTCTCCTGCATATTTACGAGCACCGGCAGAAGCTTGCAAAATCACCGGGCTGTCTAATTGATCAGCCGCCTGCATGATGGCGTGGATTTGCTCCATATTATTGACATTGAATGCCGGCAGACCGTAATGATGATCCGCTGCGTGATCCAGTAACTGTCTTAATGAAATTAATGCCATTCTTTTTTCCTCTATCCCAAACTTTCGTTATACAAGTTCCACAATCCGCTCAACCGTCACACCCAATGCTTTGTATACAGCGGCGGCTGGAGCGGACTCACCGAAGCGATTAATGCCGACAACTGCGCCATCTAGGCCAACATATTTCCACCATAGATCGGGATGCCCCGCTTCAATCGCAATGCGTTTGATACCGCTTGGTAATACGTTTGCATGCCAACTCTGATCTTGACGATCAAATACCGAGGTACACGGCATGGATACCACGCGCACGGACTTACCTTTAGCGCGAAGACTCTCTTGGGCTTGCATTGCTAAACCAACTTCAGAGCCCGTCGCGATTAAGACCGCATCCGGTTTGCCCTCACAATCGGACAAGACATAGCCGCCTCGCATCATATCGGCCTCACTGATGTTCTTACTCAGTTGCGGTAAATTTTGTCTTGATAGGAAGAGTGCACTAGGGCCGTCTTTGCGTTCAATCGCTGCAGTCCAAGCAATCGCAGTTTCAAAGCCATCGCAAGGACGCCACAGATCGAGATGAGGAATAAGACGCAAACTCGCTGCATGCTCTATCGGTTGATGCGTGGGGCCATCCTCTCCTAAGCCAATGGAGTCATGGGTTAAAACATAAATAACGCGTTGCTTCATGAGAGCACTCATCCGAATCGCATTACGCGCATAGTCGGAGAACACGGCAAAGGTGCCTCCATACGGAATGAATCCTTTATGCAATGCCACCCCGTTCATGATGGCACTCATGCCGAACTCGCGCACTCCATACGAGATATAGTTCGCAGCTTGATCGGTCTTGTGATGCCAGGTAATACTGGTCTTCGCTGCGGTCAGATTGGAGCCCGTTAAATCAGCTGATCCTCCAAGTAGCTCAGGTAATGCAGGAACCAGAATATCCAAGGTCTGCTGGGAGGATTTACGACTAGCGCTTGGTACTTCTATTGCCTTCATGCTGGCAAACAGTTGGGCTTTTGTGGCTGTCCAGTTAGCCGGCAACTCGTCTCGTGTACATCGCAGAAGTTCTTTGGCCAGCTCCGGAAATGCTGCTTGGTACTGTGTCAACTGCTCATTCCATTTAGCCTGCTTTGCTTTACCGGTCTCTGCCGCATCCCAAGCAGCTTTCATCGTTGCAGGGATCTCAAAGGGACCATACTTCCATCCTAAAGATTCGCGGGTTGCAGCAGCCTCTTTCTCGCCTAAGGGTGCGCCATGAACATCATGCGTACCTGCCATATTCGGTGCGCCCCAACCAATGGTGGTTTTACAGATGATCAGAGTCGGTTTGGCGGTTTCCGATTGAGCGGCGGTCGTGGCAGCATTGACCGCCTGAGCATC
>DBCI01000058.1:0-2042 GCA_002292975.1 Polynucleobacter sp. UBA962
AGTGCTGTTTCACGAAGAGATGTTTTGCCATCCGACGGTTTTTTATCCATGCTCGCGAACCACTGGGAGGTAGCACGATAAATGATGGGTGTTTTATGACGCCAGCAATGCATATAAGAGTGCGTATACGACTTATTCTTAACAAGGCTACCCGCTTGCTCTAAGGCTTTAACAATATTGGCGTTTGCTTTCCAGATGTGTTGTCCGGCAAATAAAGGCAAGGAGGAGGCATAAACACCATCACCCATAACAGGATTAATAATGTCGTGATCCGCTAAGCCATTTTTTTTACAGGATTTGAAATCTTCCTCACCATAAGCGGGTGCGCAGTGAACTAAACCGGTACCCGTATCCAAGGTGACATACTCCGCTAAGTAAATGGGTGCTAATCGTTTATACCCCGGGTCTAGGCTGGCTAGAGGGTGCCAGAATGAAATTCCTTCAAGCGCTTTTCCTTGGCAGGTACCCAGCACTGTACCTTCAAGATCATATTGCTCCAGACACTCTTTGACACGATCCTGAGCAAGCAACAGGATATGCTGAGGAGTCTCTACTAGGGTGTACTTTAAATCGGGGTGCACATTCAGCGCTTGATTAGCAGGTAGGGTCCAGGGAGTTGTTGTCCATATCACTGCCATGCCTGGCTTATTGGGCAACTCGTTTAATCCAAAAGCGCTTGCTAATGCATTTAATTGGGCTGCATCAAAGGCAAAGCCGACATCAACAGCAGGATCCGTCTTATCTTGATATTCGACTTCTGCCTCAGCTAGCGCGGAGCCGCAATCAAAGCACCAATTAACCGGTTTTAGTCCCCGGAATACATACCCCTTCTTCCAGATTTCTCCTAGTGCGCGGATCTCATCAGCCTCGTTTTGGAAGTCCATCGTGAGATAAGGCTCATCCCACTCACCTAAAACGCCCAGGCGTTGAAAATCTTTTTTCTGTTTCGTTACTTGCTCTTTGGCGTACTCACGTGCCTTGGCTTGCACTTGGGCAGTAGGTAAATTCTTACCGAATTGTTTTTCTATTTGGATCTCAATCGGCATACCATGGCAATCCCAGCCAGGCACATAAATTGCGTCAAAGCCCATTAGCCAACGTGACTTGACAATCATGTCCTTAAGGATTTTATTAACCGCATGACCAATATGAATATCTCCATTGGCGTAGGGAGGGCCATCATGCAAAATAAAACTAGGCTGCCCAGCATGCGCACTTCGAATAGCCTCATATACTTTATTGCGCTGCCACTCTTCAACCCACAGAGGCTCGCGTTTGGGTAAATCTCCCCGCATAGGGAATGGAGTCTCGAGGAGATTAACGGGGTAAGCAGAGGATTTATCAGACATACATGTTTTTCTTATGAAAATAGTCGCGCGCCATATGCGCGTCGTGTTGGATTGCAGCTTGTAAGGTTTTTAGATCAGGATATTTACGCTCTTCATGCAGTCGCTCTAGCAATTCTACGCAAACTAACTTCCCATAGACTGATTGATTGAAATCAAATACATGAGTCTCCAATAAGACCTGACCAGAACTTTCTACAGAAGGTCGAACACCTAGACTGGCTACCGCGGGTAAGGCTTTTTTGGCAAGTCCATGAACCTGCGCTACAAAAATACCGCTGGTGACCGGTTGATAGGTGGGCCGCAGGGTCGATACCGCTAGGTTGAGCGTTGGGAAACCTAACTGACGCCCTAATTGTTTGCCATATAAGACATGACCAGAAATAGAGTAGGGACGACCAAGCAAACTCTTGGCTAGCTCCATATCTCCCTGTTCAAGAGCGCGGCGCACCAAAGAGCTTGAAATTCTTTCATCCTCTTGAAGTACTGTGGAGATACTAGTTACCTCAAAGCCATATTTCTGACCAGCGATCTGTAAACTTGCAAAATTACCACCACGCTTTGCGCCATAACAAAAATCATCGCCCACCAAAATCCATTGAGCATTCAGTTGCTTTACTAGAATCTCAGCCACAAATTCTTCGGGGCTTAGGCGTGCAAATGCCTGATTAAATTCGGCAATCACAATTGAATCTA
>DBCI01000058.1:2154-5531 GCA_002292975.1 Polynucleobacter sp. UBA962
GGATGCGGCTCAAAAGTTAATGCACAGCTAGATAGTTTGCGCGCACGAGCCCCCTGCACCAGTTCTTGGAGCAATGCTTGATGTCCTCGGTGAACCCCATCAAAATTACCAATTGTGAGGGCACAAGGAGGACGAAAAGAGGATGGATAAAAACGTCTAAATACCTTCACAGTTCGCTTTCAGGCTAGCCTTGAATTATATTGTTGGTCATGCATTCAATTGTTTCCTTAATTTCTGGGCGCGGCTCTAATTTAGAAGCAATCGTTAAGACCGCCGCAGCAAAGTCATGGGATGTGCAATTTACAGGGGTCATTAGCAATAATCCAGAGGCAAAGGGCCTTGAGTTTGCTCGGTCTCAGGGTATTTCTACACATGTCGTCAATCACCGGGATTTTGCAAGTCGGGAGGCTTTTGACCAAGCCTTGATGAACGAAATTGACCGTTTGGGGGCAGATTTAATCGTTTTAGCAGGTTTTATGAGAATCCTTACCCCCGCCTTTATCAAGCATTATGAGGGGCGTATGATCAATATTCACCCATCCTTACTACCTCTTTACCCTGGTTTGCATACCCATCAACGTGCATTAGATGGGGGTGACCAGCAGCATGGTGCCACTGTTCATTTTGTGAGTACCGAAGTTGATCAGGGCTCCATCATTTGTCAAGGCGAAGTACCGATTCTGCCCAATGATGACGCGAGTAGTTTGGCGGCCCGTGTTTTAAAAATGGAACACCACATTTACCCCTTGGCGGTTGAATGGTTTATTAATCAACGTTTACAGATTGAGGGGAATACCGTGCATGTCCATCCACCCGAATCACAGTACATTTCATTTGCATGAAAAATACTTCTAAATCGTCATCATCGTATGGCTCTTCCAAACGTCTAGCGGGGGAAAAGAAGTACGCAAAATCAAAGAACGCTAAACCGAATGAGCCCATCAATCCCCAGGGACAAAAAAATTATTCGCATGCCAAGGCTTTGCCACAGCACGCCTTTCATCTAGAGCACATCATTCCAGAGCTACTGCTTTTTAATCAACCAGCAGACCGTGTGGTTAGCCGTTACTTTCGGGCAAATCCAAAATTAGGCAATCGCGATCGGGCCTTAATTGCAGAGGCTGCTTTTGCAGTATTGCGACGCAAAAACGAGTTCTCCCAGTTTGCGGTTAGTGGCAGTGGGCCGCAAGCACGCCGACTAGCCTTGCTGGGCTTGGTTTCAGCGCTCTCGGAAGGTGGGCTTGGTTCGGGTAACCGGTTGGAGAGTGCCCTTGCCGATTTAGCCTTTGTATTACAAACGGATGAGTATGAGTGGTTACAGCGCCACGGTCAGGTTGATCGTCATGCGCTTGCTCCCATGATTAAAAATAACTTACCAGAATGGCTGTGGAATGAACTAACTCAATCACTTGGTAAAGAGCAGTGTGAGCAATTAGCAGAGACGCTCATGAAACCCGCACCTCTGGATTTACGTGCGAACACTATGAAGATTAATCGAGATGATCTGCTTGCACAAATGAATGCCAGTACGAATCGCTTTGAGGCAATTCCTACTCCTTATTCCGAAGATGGCATACGTATTTTTGGAAAGCCTTCCTTACAAACCTCGACCTGGTTTAAAGAAGGTCTCTTTGAGGTGCAAGATGAGGGTAGTCAAATTCTGTGTCATTTACTTGCGCCAAAGCGGGGTGAGATGGTGGTCGATTTTTGTGCGGGCGCAGGCGGCAAGACATTGGCTCTGGGCGCCATGATGCGAAGCACGGGTAGGTTATATGCCTTTGATACATCCGAGCGACGACTGGCAAACCTAAAACCACGTCTTGCGCGCAGTGGTTTATCGAATGTCCATCCGGTGTGGATTGACAGTGAAAACGATCCAAAAATCAAGCGCCTTGCTGGCAAGATTGATCGGGTGCTTGTGGATGCCCCTTGCAGTGGTTTGGGAACCATTCGGCGTAATCCCGATCTTAAGTGGCGTCAGACTCCTGAGGAAATCAAAAAATTGGGTCAAACTCAACTGGCCATCCTGGAATCTGCTAGTCGCTTAGTAAAGCCTGGAGGGCGCTTAGTCTATGCGACCTGTAGTTTTTTAGAGCAAGAAAATCAAGGACTTGTAGATCTTTTTCTAGAAAAACACCCAGAATTCGAGGTTTTGCCAGCAGCAGAAGCCCTTGGCCAACATTTTTTACATGATGGAATACCCTTGGGAAGTAGTAATACCAAGCCCTGGTGGCAGGTTTGGCCGCATATCCATGGAACTGACGGGTTCTTCGGGGCAGTATTACGCCGAAAGCCTTAAAATAGAGGCTAATCAGGGCTTTTACAGCCAATTCCTTTTGGAGAACTTGTTTGGAAATTAGCGGACTCACTTCGTTTCACGATGCATTGATGCAATTCTTGGCCAATGGTTATCTAGATTGGGCATGGTGGCAGATTGTTATTTTCACCCTCGTAATGACCCATATCACCATTGCTAGTGTGACAATTTTCTTACACCGCTGCCAAGCTCATCGCGCCTTGGATCTTCATTCACTTCCTTCCCACTTTTTCCGCTTTTGGTTATGGTTAACCACTGGCATGGTGACCAAAGAATGGGCTTCTGTTCATCGTAAGCACCATGCTAAATGCGAGTCGTTGGATGATCCCCATAGCCCACAAATTTTGGGTATTGATACTGTTTTATTGCGTGGCGCGGAGCTCTATAAGAATGAGGCTGCTAAGCAAGAGACCCTCGATAAGTTTGGACATGGCACCCCGGATGATTGGATAGAGCGCAATATCTATTCAAAGTTCTCCTGGCAGGGTGTTGGCCTGATGTTAATCATCGACGTATTTCTGTTTGGCGGAATTGGCGCAACTGTTTGGGCAGTCCAAATGCTGTGGATCCCGATTACTGCTGCAGGCGTTATCAATGGCATTGGCCATTTCTGGGGATATCGTAACTACGATTGCGAAGATGCTTCGACCAATATTGTTCCTTGGGGAATCCTAATTGGCGGTGAGGAGTTACACAATAATCATCACACCTATGCCACTAGCGCAAAGCTTTCTAATAAGTGGTACGAGTTTGATATTGGTTGGATGTATATCTGTGTTTTAAGCTACCTAGGAATGGCTAAGGTGAAAAAGGTACCCCCCAAGCCGGTGCTTTCTGCGGTTCGCCCGGCAGATGACCAAACCCTTGAGGCCGTTATTGCCAATCGTTACGAAATCATGGCTCGCTACAGCAAAACCCTACAACGCTGTATTGCCAATGAGTTCCAGAACATGCAAGAGTTTGCTAATCACCTTAAAGATGCTCGAGATTGGCTTTATAAGGACGAAGTAAAGCTAAGCTCTGATGAAAAGCAAAAACTGGAGGAGTTGATGAAGACAAA
>DBCI01000058.1:5644-14752 GCA_002292975.1 Polynucleobacter sp. UBA962
TCTTGGTGTCATCGAGCGGAAGAGGCTGGGCCAAACTCTCTTAAAGAGTTCTCCTTACGTCTGCGACGTTACTCCAACTAAGTCATAAAAAAACCCGCACTAAGCGGGTTTCTTTTTATAGGATCCAGATTATTTGATCTTTGTTTCTTTATATGCCACGTGCTTACGAACCTTGGGATCAAACTTCATGATCTCCATTTTTTCCGGTTTAGTTCTTTTGTTCTTTGTAGTGGTGTAGAAGTGACCAGTGCCAGCACTGGACTCCAACTTAATTTTTTCTCTTGCGCCCTTAGCCATCTAGATCTTCCTTAAACTTGACCGCGAGCACGAAGATCGGCCAAGACAGAATCGATTCCGTTCTTGTCGATGATGCGTAAACCAGCATTCGTTAAACGAAGGCTAACCCAACGATTTTCAGATTCAACCCAAAAGCGACGATTTTGCAAATTAGGCAAAAAGCGACGTTTGGTCTTATTGTTTGCATGGGAAACATTATTGCCAACCATCGGCTTTTTCCCAGTGACTTGGCAAACTTTTGCCATGACACACTCCTTTATTACGAAAAAACAAGATTGTAGCAGGCATCGAGCGATTAGGGCTAGAGTATGCCTGGGCCTAACTAAACAATACTAGCTATAAGTTAGCAATCACTATCATTATTTGGCTTATTTAAAAGGCCGGCGTCTGAAAATGAGAAAAATCCATGCCCTGCAACAATACAATGATCCAGTAGATTAATTTCAACCCAAGAGAGAGCCTCTTGAAGGTCTTTGGTTATCAATTCGTCTTGAGGGCTTGGTAGGGGGTTGCCCCCCGGGTGGTTATGCGCCACGATCAGGGAGCTAGCGTTTCGCCCTAGGGATTCTTTAATAATCTCTCTTGGGTAAATTGCAGTGCGGTCAATTGACCCTCTAAAAAGCTCCTGGCACTCAATGAGTCGGTTGCTAGAGTCTAGATACAGGCATAAGAAAACCTCATGGGGCAATCGTCCAATTTTGGTCTGCAAGAACTCTCTGACTTGGAGGGGGGAACTAAAAATAGCTCCTTGATAAAGGGTCTCTTGAAGACAACGCTTGACAAGTTCATAAGCAGCTTGAATTTGAGCCCACTTTGAGAGCCCCATACCGAAGCAGTTGCAAATATCTTCAGGATTTGCGTGCACCAGCCCTTGCATTCCCTGAAAACGGGCTAAAAGATCTTGGGCAAGAGAAACAGCACTTTTACCCTTTACACCTGCCCTTAAAAAAATAGCCAATAACTCCGCATCAGATAGGGAGCGGGCCCCCTGGAGGCGTAATTTCTCCCGAGGCTGTTGAGCTTTGGGCCAAGAAGGGATTGGATGGTGTTGGGACTCTCTCGCTACAATTGGCGTATGAGTGAGCTTATCGTTACCCCCAACGCTTTTTTGACCCTTAATTACCGTCTGGCTTTGCCCAACGGGGAGGACTACATCAATACCTTTGAGGATCGCCCTGCGACCATGCAGCTGGGAACGGGTCAATTTGCCCCCTGTTTTGAAAAGGTATTAATTGGTGCAAAAGTCGGCGAGAAACGCTCTGCCACAATTACGGCCAGAGATGGCTTTGGGGAATCTAAGCCCGAATTAGTGCAATGGGTTTCCATGGAGACCTTGGTCTGCAATACGGACGAGGTCTCAGAATTTAAACCTGGCGATATTGTTGAATTTAATGCACCAGGCGGGGCACAATACGCAGGAGTATTGCAGTCGATGAATGAGGAGGGCGCGTGGTTCGATTTCAACCATCCCTTAGCGGGTAAAGATCTCAGTTTTGAAGCTGAAATAGTTGCTATTTTGTAAATACCAAACCATGTCAAATACGAGCACATCACACAACTCCCCTGAAATTTTGTTGGCGCAACCGCGCGGGTTTTGTGCAGGTGTTGACCGTGCTATCAATATCGTGAATGAGGCATTGAGTCGTTTTGGTGCCCCCATTTACGTTCGCCATGAAATTGTTCATAACAAATACGTGGTGGATGAGTTGCGCGAGAAGGGCGCAATATTTGTTGATGAGATTGAAGAAATTCCAGAAGGATCGATTGTTATTTACAGTGCGCACGGAGTCTCGCAAGAGGTCCGTAAAGAAGCCGAGAGTCGCGGCTTGCAAGTGTATGACGCCACTTGCCCTTTGGTAACCAAAGTTCATGTTGAGGTCGTGAAGTTGTGTAAAGATGGCTACACGGTATTTATGATTGGTCATGCTGGACATCCTGAAGTAGAAGGCACCATGGGCCAAGTAGATAAAGGTATCTTCTTAATTGAGAGTATTGCGGATGTAGAAAAGCTTACTTTCTCAGCCAATGAGAATTTAGCCTTTGTCACGCAAACCACCCTATCGGTAGACGAAACTAAAGAAATTGTGAATGCACTCACCAAAAAGTTCCCTAAAATTATTCAACCTAAGAAGCAAGATATTTGCTATGCCACGCAAAACCGCCAAGATGCGGTCAAGTTTATGGCTCCTCAAGTAGAGCTAGTGATTGTCGTGGGTAGTAAGGCAAGTTCGAACTCTAATCGCCTGCGAGAATTGGCTGAAAAACTTGGCGTACCGGCCTACATGGTGGATGCCCCAGAGCAGCTTCAGGCAGAATGGTTTGTAGGCAAGAAGCGTATCGGTCTTACAGCAGGAGCTTCAGCGCCAGAGAGTCTAGCGCAAGCGATCGTAGCGCGCATTCAAGAGCTTGGCCCACGCCAAGTACGCTCTTTAGACGGCGTTGTGGAAGATGTGACTTTCTCCCTGCCTAAAAATTTAACCCATCCAAGTTAAGCGGGAAGTATTGAGGCTCAAACTACTTTCTTAAGAAGTGTTCTTAAGATTGCACACATCGTCATGATTTCTTCATGAGAGACCGTGAGAGCGGGCATAAAACGAAGAAGATCGGGACGAGGAGAATTAATCAGCAAGCCTTCAGGTTGATGCTCTCTCGCTAAATCAACTAATTTTCCACCAATATCCTTACCCAGCATTAAGGCACGCAGTAATCCTTTACCTCGCTCGCCTTGAAGGCTGAACTCAGAAGATAGCTTTAGTAATTCGGATTGGAGCAATGCACCTTTAGTGACAACCGATTGCAAAAATCCTGGAGCTAGCAGCTGCTCGATTACGCTAATTCCAACTGCGGTCATCAAGGCATTTCCGTTATAAGTACCGCCTTGATCTCCCGGCACAAAACAGGCAACCTCATCCCTACAGAGTAGCGCAGCTAATGGTACGCCTCCACCGATCCCTTTACCCAAGGACATGATGTCAGGTTCAATCCCATAATTTTGATAGGCAAACAACTTACCAGTTCGGCCAAAGCCCGCTTGAACTTCATCAACAATTAACAGCAGATTATGTTCTTTAGTCAATTGGCGTAAATCGCGCATGAACTGATCATCGCATGGAATCACACCACCTTCACCTTGAACTGGTTCCAGCATCACCGCCACACTCTTATCAGTGATGCATTTCTTCACGGAGTTAATATCGTTAAGCTCTGCTTTTGGAAAACCCGAGACTTGCGGCGCAAACATCGTATCCCAACCAGGCTTACCCGAGGCACTCATAGTTGCCAACGTGCGTCCATGGAAACTATGGTCAAAGGTAATAATTTCGTAGGCCCCATTTTTATGGAGTTGACCCCACTTTCTAGCTAGCTTAATCGCACCCTCATTTGCTTCTGCACCACTATTTGCGAAGAAGACTTTATCAAAGCAGCTATTTTCAGTTAATAGATCCGATAAACGGATCATTGGCTCGTTGTAAAAAGCAGGACTCGGATTAATTAATTTTTGGGCTTGCTGATGCAAGGCGTTCACAATCCCAGGATTGCAATGACCCAAACAATTGACAGCCCAACCTTGTAAAAAATCTAAATAGCGTTTGCCATTCTGGTCGGTTAGCCACGAACCCTTTCCCTCGACCATGACGATGTCAGGCCGTTTAGTGATAAACATCACCGAATGGGCATCAACGGGACGAGGGTCAATAGGTTTGTTCATTACGTAATCATACAAAAGATCGGCAAATAATGGGTATTTAGCCTACCCACTTAGGTCTAAGCACCCACTAAATCAGCCTCACTGGTAAAGGAATCGGCAAAAAACTCATCTTCAGGTAGCTGACACTCTCTAACAAAATCAGTTCGAGCTGCCTGAATGACGACTGGCGCCCCGCAGGCATAGACCTGGTATTTAGAAAGATCTGAGAAGTCTTGCATGACTGCGTGATGGACAAAGCCAGTTCTTCCGGTCCATCCATCATCAGGTAAGGCCTCCGATATGACGGGGGTGTAATGAAAGTTTGGGAGTGAGAGTGTAAATTCGTGGCAGAGGGCATCCATGTATAAATCCTTTGGACGCCTGCCGCCCCAGTAAAAATAGATCTCTCGGCGTATCTTTTTCTCCTGAATATGAAGCAATATGGCTTTAATTGGTGCAAAGCCTGTACCAGATGCTAAAAAGATAATGGGTTTCTTAGACTCTTCTTGTAAGAAGAAGCTTCCTAGGGGACCCTCAAAGCGCAAGATATCTTTTTCTTTAATCTGCTTACCATCACTGGATTGTCCAAAGAGGGGGTCGGTAAATAAGCCGCCCGATAGATGACGAATATGTAGCTCGAGTGGCCCCTCCTCGTGCGGCGCACTTGCAATTGAATAAGCGCGTCGTTTATTGTCTTTAAGTAGGAACTCTAGATACTGTCCTGCCAAGAACTGGAAACGCTCACTCGCAGGAAGCTGCAACTTCAAAATAGCTACATCGTCACTTGGAAATTGGATTGTATTGATTCGGCAAGGAACTTTACGAACCGGTATATCCCCACCACCTTGAACCTCACGCACATCGATGAGGAGGTTGGATTGTGGATGCGCACAACATAATAGAGTGGCGCCAGCCGTTTCATCTGATGGATTTAAGGCGCTCTGGCTATGGTCCCCATGAGATACCTTTCCCGAGAGGAGCTTGCCTTTACAGGAGCCACACGCACCATTTTTACAACCATAGGGTAGGTTAATGCCTTGACGAAGAGCTGCCTCGAGAACGGTCTCATCGCCCTCTACCAAAAACGTTTTACCACTCATCTTTAGCTCAACCTGATACGACAATTCCACTTCTCCTAATAAAAACATTACGATGCTGGGTATGACTTGTATTTCTTCTGCATTTCGTCGCCCCCGAATCCTCATCATTGGCTGTGGGGATATTGGACAACGCGTTGTTGCCCATTTAGGCAAAACACAGGCCAAACCAAAAATCTTTGCACTGAGCTCAAGCCCAGAGCGCTTTGCAGCACTGCGCCAACAAGGCATCACACCCATCGAGGGCAACCTTGATCACCCAGAGACCTTGTGGCGAATTACCCGCTTAGCATCCAATGTGATTCATCTAGCGCCCCCTCAAAATGAAGGTGAAAACGATTTACGAACACGCAATCTCATCCAAATTTTATCCCAGGGGGCAGGATCTGTCAGACGCTTTGTTTATGTAAGCACCACGGGGGTATACGGCAATCGCCATGGTGATTATGTGGATGAAACCAGCACGCCCTTAGCAAGCAGTGCGCGTTCCAAGCGACGTTTGGATGCTGAATCTGTATTGCGCCATTGGGCAATTCATCAGGGTGTCAATCTCAGCATTTTGAGGGTGCCTGGGATTTATGGCCCCAATCGCTTACCGATTGAGCGGTTAAATGCAAAAACACCCGCCCTCAATAGTAAAGAGGATGCGTATTCCAACCACATTCATGCAGATGATTTAGCCAGACTTGTTCTTGGAGCCCTTTTTATTGGAAAGCCTCAACGGATTGTGAACGCGTGTGACGGCAGTGAGCAAAAGATGGGGGACTATTTTGATGAGGTTGCAACTGCTCTAAATTTACCAAAACCTAAACGCTTATCTCGGGAAGAAGTTCGTTCTGCAGTAAGCCCCATACTTTGGTCGTTTATGTCTGAATCGCGGCGTGTTCGTAATACACGACTGCCCGAGTTAAAACGCAAATTACTCTACCCGACAGTAGCTGACTACCTAAAGACCCTTAAAAGATAGTAATTACTTCCAGCTATCTTTTAGACCAACACTTTGGTTAAAGACTAAGTGACCTGGTTTGCTATCAACGCGATCAGCAACAAAATAACCATGGCGCTCAAACTGAAACTGCTCCTCTGCTTTAGTGCTAGCCATACAAGGCTCTACAAATGCTTGAATAATGTTTTTTGACCGAGGATTGATAAAGTTTAAAAAGTTTTTATCGCCACTATCGGGGTGGGGATCAGTAAACAGATGATCATAAAGACGCACTTCTACGGGCACTGCTTCCTCGACACGTATCCAATGAATATTGCCTTTTACTTTGTAATTATTTGAATCCGGGGTACCACTTTTACTATCCGGAAAATAATTTGCATATACCTCGACCACTTGACCGTTTTGATCTAATTTCATGCCGGTACATTCAATCACAAAGCCATGTCGTAAGCGAACTCGCCCACCTGGGTTGCTCTCTTTAGGAGGGTATAGGCGAAAGAAACCTTTTGGAGGAGTAATCTGAAAGTCATCCGCCTCAATCCAAAGCTCACGACCAAAATGAAACTCGCGCTTACCCAGCTCGGGTTGCTGAGGATGGCGAGGAGCGGAGCAGGGTTCTTTTTGATCGTTGGGATAATTTTGAATGATTAGTTTCAGCGGCTTAAGAACTGCGGTAGCTCGGGGTGCGCGTGCATCTAAATCATCACGCAGCGCTTGCTCTAGAACACTCATATCGATCCAGCTATCTGCTTTTGAAACACCAATCCGCTCACAAAATAAACGAATGCTCTTTGGTGTATAGCCACGACGCCGGATTCCAGCAATGGTTGGCATGCGAGGGTCGTCCCAACCATCAACCCGTTTTTCTTCAACCAACTGCAACAATTTACGTTTGCTAGTCATGGTGTAGGTCAAATTAAGGCGGGCAAACTCATATTGACGGGGTAGGGGTCCTTTAAACACGCCGGCCTCTTTTAAGACCCCCAGGACCCAATCGTAGAGAGGCCGATTATTTTCAAATTCCAAAGTACAGATGGAATGGGAGACGTTTTCAAGCGCATCGGAGATGCAGTGTGTGAAATCATATAAAGGGTAAATGCACCATTGATCCCCAGTGCGATGATGATGGGCATGTCGAATACGGTAGATCACAGGATCGCGCATCACAATATTAGGATGAGCCATATCAATTTTGAGGCGTAATACATGGCTACCGTCCCCAAACTCTCCAGCCCGCATTTTTTGGAAGAGGGCTAAATTTTCTGAAGGGGTGCGATCACGAAAAGGACTGTTTTTGCCTGGGGTAGCAAAGTTACCGCGATTGGTATGGATCTCATCCGCACTTTGACTATCTACATAGGCCTTGCCGTGCTCAATCAATATTGCTGCGAACTGATATAAGTTCTCAAAATAATCGCTCGCGTAGTACAGATGATCGTAATCTCCATGATGCCAGTCAAACCCAAGCCAACGCACGGCATCCAAGATACTGTCGACATACTCAACCTCTTCCTTGGTAGGATTAGTGTCGTCTAGACGCATATGACAGCGCCCACCCGTAGCAAGGCCGTTGTAATCATTTGCTAAGCCGAAGTTTAGGCAAATACTCTTGGCATGGCCAATATGTAAATAGCCGTTGGGTTCGGGGGGAAAGCGAGTAATGACAGCGGGCAAAGGTTTGCCAGCTTGATCTATTCGGTTGAGATATGTTCCTTTGCTCAAATCATGGTCAATGATCTGACGTAAGAAGTTCGATGGCTCAGCAGGCTGGTTAGCTGGGGTTGGCTTGGAATTATCAAAAGACATCCTGCTATTGTAGATAAGACTGGCAGCACTAGTCTAAGTCTCAATAAGCCGTGTGGTAGTTCAAATAGTAATGCCCGCTAGCAGCGGGCATTACTAAAGTAAAAGAGTAAGTGAATCAGTGAGCAACTACATCTTACCCATTACAACTCTTCAGAAAATACCTCTTGTCGACTCTTCTTGATGGCAGGCAAGGCCACAATCACCACCAGAAGGGCTGCTGCTACGAGTAGACCTAAAGAGAGTGGGCGCGTGACGAAGGTTGTGAAATCCCCCCGCGATAAAAGTAGAGCGCGACGGAAGTTCTCTTCCATCATGGGGCCCAATACAAATCCTAGCAAGAGAGGCGCGGGTTCGCAGCCAAACTTGAAGAACATATAACCAATTACTCCAAATCCTGCGGTAATAAAAACATCAAACACAGAATTATTAACGGTGTAAACACCAATACAACAGAACACCAAAATAGCTGGATAGAGTAAGCGATAAGGAATCTTCAATAATTTCACCCAGATGCCAATTAATGGCAGATTCAATAGAATCAACATAACGTTACCGATCCACATCGATGCGATCAGACCCCAGAACAATGCGGGGTTGCTGGTCATTACTTGCGGACCCGGTTGGATGTTATGAATGGTCATTGCACCTACCATCAAGGCCATTACGGCATTGGGTGGAATACCAAGAGTAAGCAATGGAATAAATGAGGTTTGAGCGGCAGCATTATTGGCGCTCTCTGGGCCGGCAACGCCTTCAATAGCACCCTTGCCAAATTCTTCTGAATACTTGGAAGATTTTTTCTCAACCGTGTAGGCACCAAATGCTGCTAAAGCTGCTCCACCGCCGGGCAAAATTCCGAGTATGGAGCCAATGGTCGTGCCGCGCAAAATGGATGGCGTCATTCTTTTGACGTCAGTCCAAGTCGGAATTAAGGTGGTAACTTTATTTAGGAAGGTCTCACCCGTCCCTTTTTTCTCAAGATTCAGCATGATCTCAGCAAAGCCAAAGACGCCCATGGCAACAGAGACAAAACCAATACCATCGCTCAACTGAGGAATATCAAAGGAATAGCGCGCTACGCCGGAGTTCACATCGGTACCGATAAGACCAAGCAGTAGGCCAAGTAGGATCATGCCGATCGCCTTAACGAGAGAGCCTGATGCCAACACAACCGCACCAATCAGACCTAAAACCATCAACGAGAAATATTCTGCAGGCCCAAATTTGAAAGCAACCTCTGCAAGGGGTGCGGCAAAACCTGCCAACATTAAGGT
>DBCI01000058.1:14860-15197 GCA_002292975.1 Polynucleobacter sp. UBA962
GACGAGGTTTCTCCCGGAATATTCAGCAAGATTGCGGTCGTTGAGCCTCCATATTGGGAGCCATAGTAAATACCGGCAAGCATGATCAGCGCAGCAATCGGGGGTAGTGCATAAGTTGCTGGCAAAAGCATCGCGATGGTTGCAATGGGACCAAGACCAGGAAGCACACCAATCAAGGTGCCTAATACACAACCAATAAAGCAATACATCAGGTTTTGTACTGTAAACGCTGTTTCAAAACCCAGAGAAAGATTATTGAGTAATTCCATTTGACGATCCGTTCTGCGAGTTAATTAAGAAACGCGGGAAACAGCGGAAACTGCAGATTAAGACCTTT
>DBCI01000058.1:15304-18690 GCA_002292975.1 Polynucleobacter sp. UBA962
ATAAAGACCAAAATGATGACCGATAGAAGAAATCCAAGGGTTGGCAATAAGATGCCGTATAGAGCAACTGATCCAGAAATCCAAATCATAATCCGCCAGTCCCATTTGCCAATCGACTCCTCAGTATTTTTAGAGGACATGGACTTCAAGAGAATGAAAAATCCCAAAGCAGTCAGTAGAGCTCCCAGCCAAAAGGGGAAGTAGCCTGGACCCATTTTTGCTGCTGTTCCCATTTTGTAGTTCAGAGCATTAAGGGCGAAGAAAAGACCAAAGACCATATACATGATCCCGGCACCGAAATCTTTCTTATTACGGATGTTCAAAATCTGCCTCCTTATTTTTGCCAATTAGGCGCAACTATGTGTAATGGTTATTTTTAGTCGATTTGTGATTGTAAGGGAATGATTCGAGACAAGCTTAAGGGTTTGCCCTAATTCTGAGCCAATGCGATAATTATCTGGATGAAAGTCTCCGAAATCCGCCAAGCCTATCTTGATTACTTTGCCTCGAAGGGGCACCAAATTGTTGCTTCTAGCCCAGTGGTTCCGGGGGATGATCCCACTCTTTTATTTACTAACGCTGGCATGAACCAGTTCAAGGATGTTTTCCTTGGTTTTGATAAGCGCCCTTATCAACGGGCCACGAGTTCCCAAAAATGTATCCGCGCCGGTGGTAAACATAATGATCTCGATAACGTTGGTTATACCGCTAGGCACCATACGTTTTTTGAGATGTTGGGTAATTTCTCTTTTGGTGACTATTTCAAACGGGATGCGATTCAGTTTGCATGGGAATTATTGACCGAAGTTTTCAAGCTTCCTAAAGAGAAATTATGGGTCACTGTATATGCCGAGGACGATGAGGCTTACGATATTTGGTCAAAACAGATTGGCGTACCTGCAGAGCGCATCGTTCGGATTGGCGACAACAAAGGGGCGCGTTATGCGTCTGATAATTTTTGGATGATGGGTGATACAGGCCCTTGTGGACCTTGCACTGAAATTTTCTATGATCATGGTCCAGAGATACCGGGGGGACCCCCCGGCAGTCCTGATGAGGATGGCGATCGTTTTATTGAGATTTGGAATAACGTCTTCATGCAATTTAATCGCGATGAGATGGGTGAGATGCATCGTTTACCTAAACCAAGCGTCGATACAGGCATGGGTCTTGAACGAATCGCTGCAGTTTTGCAGCATGTTCACTCCAATTATGAGATTGACCTTTTTGTTCACCTCTTGCAAGCAGCGCAGAAAGCAGTCGATGATGCAGGCGCAAAAAATTGCGATACCAATAGCCCCTCTCTGAAAGTCATTGCCGATCATATTCGGGCTTGTAGTTTCATTGTGGTCGATGGCGTGATCCCGGGTAATGCGGGGAGGGGCTATGTGCTTCGGCGTATTGCTCGACGCGCGATTCGACACGGTTATAAATTAGGCGCTCGTCAACCCTTTTTTCACAAGTTAGTCCCTACATTGGTTGCAGAAATGGGTGACGCTTATCCTGAACTTCGTCAGGCTCAAACTAAGGTGATGGATGTTTTAAGGCAAGAGGAAGAGCGTTTTTTCCAAACGATTTCTAATGGGATGGAAATTTTAGAAACCGCTTTAGCCAAAGGCGCCAAAGTACTTGATGGCGAAACCGCTTTTCGCTTACACGATACCTTTGGATTCCCATTGGATCTCACAGCAGATGTCTGTCGAGAGCGCTCAGTCGGGGTTGACTCGCATGGTTTTGAAACTGCGATGCAAAAGCAACGTGATCTTGCGCGGGCCGCAGGTAAGTTCAAGATGGTCCAAGGTCTTGAGTACCGCGGAGAGACCACGCAGTTTCATGGCTATAACAGCCTACAGGTTCAAGATGCTCGAATTACTGCCCTATATCGAGATGGCAGTCCCGTAGATGTAATTAAGCCTGGTGAGAGTGCGGTCGTGGTTCTTCATCAAACCCCTTTCTACGCAGAATCAGGCGGACAGGTTGGTGATCGGGGCGAGTTGCGAAGCGGGCTTGCACAATTTATCGTAGCCGACACATTTAAGATTCAGGCTGACGTTTTTGGCCATCAAGGCGAGTTGCAAGAAGGGGAGCTAAAGATCGGAAATCTCGTTCATGCCCGAGTTGATAGTGCGATTAGAGCTAAAACAGTGCGCAATCATAGCGCTACTCATCTCTTGCATAAAGCGCTTCGCGAGGTCTTGGGCGATCATGTGCAACAAAAAGGGTCCTTGGTAGATGCCGATAAAACACGGTTTGATTTCACGCATACGGCACCTCTGACCAAAGCAGAAATAAATCAGATCGAGCAAATTGTTAATCAAGAAATTCTTGAAAATTCTGCAAGTTCAGCCACAGTGATGGCCATCGAAGATGCCCAGAAAACTGGAGCAATGATGCTCTTTGGCGAGAAGTATGGTGACCAAGTCCGAGTTTTAGAGATTGGCTCCTCTAAAGAGTTGTGCGGGGGTACACATGTGCAACGTACGGGTGATATTGGGAGTTTCAAGATTGTTGCAGAAAGCGGAGTTGCTGCCGGAATACGCCGTGTTGAGGCAATCACAGGGTCCAATGTGTTGGATTTTGTGCAAATGCTTGAATCGCGTATCAATGAAGCTGCCCAGATTCTGAAGGCGGCTCCTCACGAATTAGCCCCTCGCGTAAGCCAGTTGCAAGATACGGTTCGCCAGCTAGAGCGCGAGCTTGAGCGTGTAAGTTCTAAGTTAGCGGCTAATCAAGGCGATGAGCTAATAAGTAAAGCAAGTGATTATGGTGGTATCAAGGTCTTGGCAGCTCAGCTCGATATGGCGGATGCCAAAGTCTTACGAGAGACTATGGATGCTCTCAAAACAAAACTAAAGTCAGCCGTGATTGTGTTGTCATCTGTTCAGGATGGCAAGGTAAGCCTAATCGCTGGTGTTACTAGTGATGTAACGAATCGGATTAAGGCAGGTGATCTGGTGAACTTTGTGGCTCAACAGGTTGGTGGTAAAGGGGGCGGCAAGCCGGAAATGGCGATGGCTGGAGGAACTGAGCCCGCTGGTCTTGCCAAGGCGCTAGCGGGGGTCAACCCTTGGGTGGCTGAGCGTGTTTAGTCACAAATCGCTAAAATAGAGGGATTCTAGGAGAACGTAATGAGTGAAGTGAACTCGATCCAGGTTCATCGTGAGGTTGATGCTATTGGCATGAACTGCCCTTTGCCTATTTTGCGCACGAAGAAGACCTTAGCTGAAATGCAATCGGGCGAAGTTTTAAAGCTGAAGGCAACCGATTCTGGTGCAAGCCATGACATCCCTGCATTTTGTAAACAAACTGGTAATGAGTTAATCGCCACCGATAATGAAGGCGACACAATGGTTTTTTACGTCAAGCGTCGCTGATTCATTTCGTTT
>DBCI01000011.1:0-3871 GCA_002292975.1 Polynucleobacter sp. UBA962
AAGGCACCGGATTTTGATTCCGGCATGCGAGGGTTCAAGTCCTTCCTCCCCTGCCATCGTTATGATTGATCAATAACATATAGCCAAGACCATGACCTCTGACGCGCTTACTATTTTTACTGGCAATGCTAATCCCGCCCTTGCCGAGGCCGTAGCTAAACAAATGAAATTGCAGCTTGGGAAAGCCTTTGTGGGGCGTTTTTCAGATGGTGAGATTCAGGTTGAAATTCAAGAAAACGTGCGGGGTAAAAACGTTGTGGTGATTCAATCCACTTGCGTGCCAACGAACGACAATCTGATGGAGCTCATGATCATGATTGATGCCCTAAAACGGGCTTCAGCAAACCGTATAACTGCCGTTATCCCCTATTTTGGGTATGCCCGTCAAGATCGTCGCCCACGCTCTGCACGCGTTGCCATATCAGCCCGTATTGTGGCCAATATGCTCCAATCGGTTGCCGGTGTTGAAAGGGTCCTAACGATGGATCTTCACGCCGATCAAATTCAGGGGTTTTTTGACATTCCCGTGGACAATATTTACGCCTCGCCAGTGCTCCTAGGAGATCTTCGAGCCAAGAATCAGGCTGATTTGACCGTTGTATCACCCGATATTGGCGGGGTTGTTCGAGCCCGTGCCTTTGCCAAGCAATTAAGCTGTGATTTAGCCATTATTGATAAGCGGCGCCCAAAGCCCAATGTCTCTGAGGTCATGCACCTCATCGGGGAGGTTGAAAACCGTCATTGCGTCATCATGGATGACATTATTGACACTGGAGGCACGCTCTGTAAAGCGGCTGAGGTTCTAAAAGAGCGAGGCGCTAAAAGCGTAACTGCCTACTGTACCCATCCCGTCTTATCAGGGGGTGCTGCCGACAGAATAGCGAATTCTCAGATTGATGAGTTAGTGGTTACTGACACTATTCCCCTCAATTCAGATACATTGAATGTGCCTAAAATCAGGCAGTTAAGCATTGCCCCACTGCTAGCAGAAACCATCTCCCGCATCACTAAGGGTGACTCTGTTTTGTCCCTTTTTGCTGACTAAAGCACCCCCATTTGATGTCCTTGCGTGGTTTTATACCCCTTTCGGGCTATAATTTGAGGCTTTCCGTTTGGTCGCGAACGGAAATTAACCTTCTTAGGAGTCATCATGAAAGTAGTTGCATTTGAAAGAAGCGTACAGGGCACTGGTGCGAGCCGCCGCCTGCGCAATTCTGGGAAAACCCCCGGAATTATCTATGGCGGAAAGCAAGAATCTCCCTGCGCAATCGAGTTAGACCATAACGCCCTATTTCACGCTTTGCGGAAAGAGGCCTTCCATTCCTCCATTTTAGACATCGAACTCAACGGTAAGGCACAAAAAGCCTTATTGCGTGACTACCAGATGCACCCATTCAAACCTCTCGTATTACACGTCGATTTCCAACGTGTTTCGGCGACAGAAAAAATTCACATGCGCGTTCCATTGCACTTTAAAGGCGCCGAGGAATCTGAAGCCGTTAAGTTTGGAGGTGCTGTGGTTAGCCATATTGCCAACGAATTGGAAATTACCTGCTTACCAGCGGATCTTCCTGAATTCTTAGAAGTTGATCTGAGCAAGATTACGGTTGGTCAATCCATCCATGCAAAAGAGGTTTCATTGCCAAAAGGCGTTGCCCTGGTGTTGCATGTTGAACAAGAAAATCCTGTTATTGCGAATGCCCGCATTCCAACCGTTAAAGCCGAGCCAGAGCCAAGCGCAGCACCTGCAGCTCCTGTGGCTGATGCCGCCGCTTCTGCCGGAGATAAGGATGCAAAAGATAAAGAAGCAAAGAGTTAATCTCTCTTACTCTACTGTCTTAAAGAACCCGCCTTGTGCGGGTTTTTTTATCGATCAATCCGACTCGTTTATAGTTTGATGATTGCTATAAATAATGATGTGTATTCTCATATGATTCGCTTAATCGTTGGTCTTGGTAACCCTGGTGCGAAGCACGAATCGGATCGTCACAATGCCGGATTTTGGTTTATTGACCGCTTAGCGAGTCAGTACAAACAATTTCTCCAGCCTGAAAAACGCTTTCTTGGAAAAGTAGCAAAGATACAGATGGAAGGTCAAGATATCTACTTATTAAGACCAGATACCTATATGAATTTAAGCGGCGAGTCGGTGGGACCTCTATGTCGTTTTCATAAAATTCTTCCTGGGGAGGTCTTGGTCGTTCACGATGAGCTTGATCTAAAACCAGGCTCTGCCCGCCTCAAACAAGGTGGTGGCAATGGTGGTCATAATGGGCTTAAAGATATACAGGCCCATCTATCAAGTCCACAATTTTGGCGTTTACGCTTCGGTATTGGTCATCCGCGAGACCTTCCGGGTGATGACTCAAAAATAGATGTGGCTGACTTTGTATTAATGAAACCTAAGAGTGCGGAGCAAAGCAACATTGATCAAGCGATCGATAAAGCCTTAAAGACACTGCCTGTATTCATAAAGGGTGATGTTCAACATGCAATGCAAGTAATTCATAGCCCTGAGTAACTAAATGACCGCTTTCCTCGTCTTCGTCAGCATTTGATACTTACTCATGAGCTGTTCTTGTGTTTCTGAATAATTTGGATTTAATGGAATACAGTCTACCGGGCAAACCTGACGGCATTGGGGTGCATCAAAATGCCCAACGCACTCCGTACATTTATTTGGATCAATTTCATAGATTTCAAGGCCCATATAAATGGCATCATTCGGGCACTCTGGCTCACAGACATCGCAATTGATGCACTCATCTGTAATCATTAAAGCCATAGTTTTAAACCCTTAATTTCGAATAAAACTAGTATGACTTACTTTGCCTTGGTTTGTGCGTTCTTCTCATGTAACCATTTTTCGACTGAGGGAAACACAAACTTACTAACGTCCCCACCCATTAATGCAATCTCGCGTACAAATGTACCTGAGATAAATTGATATTGGTCTGATGGGGTTAGGAACAGGGTTTCAACATCGGGCAACAAGTATCGGTTCATCCCTGCCATCTGAAACTCATACTCAAAATCAGATACGGCCCTTAAGCCTCGGACAATTACTCTAGCGCTATGTTCTCTTGCAAAGTCTTTTAATAAGCCAGAGAAACCTGCGATCTCGACATTTGGATAGTGCCCCAATACCTCTTTAGCAATCTCAATTCGCTCATCTAGCGAAAAAATAGGTTTTTTACTTCTGCTATCAGCTACCCCAACAATAAGTTTTGTAAAAATACTTGAGGCGCGACGCACAAGATCTTCGTGTCCACGAGTAAATGGATCAAAAGTTCCTGGATAAACGGCAATAGTCATAAGACATCCCTAAATAATCTGAATCATAAACAGGAGTTTAGCCCGAAGTGTGCCTAAATAAGGCTGCTTTTGTTTGAGCTGTCTGCATATGCCTTGAACAGGTCCAATTAGGCATTAATAGCTCTAATTCGGAAAGATCTTGCGTAATTGGACATTCTATATATATTCCACCCCCAAACTGATCATCGCAAACGCGGGCTGCATCTAGGGCTGACCTCTTTAGCAGTTCAGGCTGACTAAAAGGCGGATCTACAAAGATCAGATGGAAAGAGGCGGCCTGTGCCTGACTCATATAAACAATCCCATCATTCTGAATCACCTTTACGGAACCTATGCAGGGGAATGATGACAAATCTTGATATTGCGACTGTAACTGAGCGGCAATCTTTTTATCTTTTTCCAGTAAAACGACTTCTTTAGCACCACGTGACGCTGCCTCAAAACCCAAGGATCCCGACCCGGCAAATACATCAAGAACTTTGAGGCCACTTAGATCTTGACCTAACCAATTAAAAAGGGTTTCGCGAACGCGATCTGAACTCGGTCGAAGACCTTC
>DBCI01000011.1:3948-4149 GCA_002292975.1 Polynucleobacter sp. UBA962
ACGATTGGCCTGAGCCGACAATTATTGCGCTCCGCCAACCAAAATACTAATCATGCGCCCCATCTCTAGGTGGCGCTGAAATGCAGCACGAATATCTTCTTTTTTCACTGCAGCTACTTGCTGGGTCCAAACATCGAGGGTATTCAAGGGTAATTGATTCCAAGTAATAGCCGATAGGTTATCCAATAACTTACGATTACT
>DBCI01000100.1:0-1924 GCA_002292975.1 Polynucleobacter sp. UBA962
CCATAGGCACCAATATTTTGGATTGGCGCAGCCCCAACGGTTCCCGGAATGAGTGCCAGATTTTCTAGTCCACCATAGCCATGATCCAAAGTCCAGCCCACAAAGTGATGCCAGCTCACACCCGCGGCCACTCTCAGCTGAACCCCAGCATCAGTGTTTTGTATCACCTCAATGACATCCATGTCCATCAGAAGGGTGAGGCCCAGCAATTGACTGGGTAACACCACATTACTGCCACCCCCCAATACTTGATAGGGAAGACCTTGGTCTTTGGCATAGGCAATCGCCTCGGGGATCTGACTGGGAGTCGTGATGGGAGCCGCCATTTGGGCTAAAACGGTAAAGCCTAGGGTATTGCGCTCGCGCAAGGAGTAGGAGGGGAGTAGATTGCTAGGCAAGTTCATGCCACAATCTTATTCGGGTTTTGTCTTGCAAGGACAAAACCGCTATTGCATGATGATGAAAAAACCTGTTGGAGACCGAAATGCCCTCATTTGATACCGTATGCGAACCTAATTTAGTCGAGCTCAAAAATGCAATTGAGCAAGCCAATAAAGAAATCACCAATCGTTTTGATTTCAAGGGCTCCGATGCGAGAGTTGAGCAAAAAGAGAATGAACTCATCTTGTTTGCCGATGATGATTTCAAATTAGGTCAGGTGCGCGATGTGCTCTATGGCAAGATGGCCAAGCGCAATGTCGATGTACGTTACTTAAAAGACGATAAAACTGAGACCATGTCGGGCGACAAGAAAAAGCAAACCATGAAACTTCAAAAGGGCATCGAGCAAGAGCTCTCCAAAAAAATTGTGCGCATCATTAAAGACAGCAAGATTAAAGTACAAGCGAGCATTCAAGGGGATGCGGTGAGGGTCACCGGTACGAAGCGCGATGATTTGCAAATGGCGATGGCGCTTCTGCGCAAAGAAGTGAGTGAGGCGCCATTAGCATTCAATAATTTTAGGGACTAAGAGGATTAGCTTGATATTGAATCAATTGAAACTCATACCAATTTTTGAAAACGAAGCAGCCGAACGGGAGTTTTGGTTACACCATTGTCTTACGGAGTACATCGATCTAACGAAACCGATTAAGGTGAATATGCCAAATTTAAAACGCTCAAGCTCATCCGAGCATCAACAATGAACTAAGCAGTTGATAAGCCCTATTAACCAAGCAGCCATTGATCAGTTTTGTGATGCCTGTTGGCTAGAAGACGGCTTATCCAAAAATACCTTGAGTGCCTATCGGCGTGATCTCACCTTATTAGCTCAGTGGCTAGAGAGTCAGGACAATCAGACAAAAAGATGGGATCTGTATCAGGTTCAGGAAGCAGATCTCACTGCTTATATGGCAGTCAAGCGCGACGATAAAGCAACTACAGCAAATCGTCGCCTCACGGTCTTTAAGCGCTTTTATCGCCATGCTCTACGCCACGGTTTGGTTAAACAAGACCCTTGTTTAAAACTGCGGGCTGCCAAGCAAGCGCAACGTTTTCCGAAGGTCTTAAGCGAGGACCAAATCACAGCGTTATTGCACGCCCCCAATACTGAAGAGGTGCTGGGATTACGCGATCGTACGATGCTGGAATTGATGTATGCCAGCGGTTTGCGTGTCTCTGAAATCGTCTCACTCAAAACCGTATCACTGGGACTCAATGAAGGAATCGTGCGCGTGGTCAATGGTAAAGGCGGCAAAGAGCGTTTAGTTCCCTTTGGTGTTGAGGCGGGATTGTGGTTGCGTAAATATTTACACGAAGCTAGGCCACTCTTATTAGAAGGTAAAAATTGTCAGGAGGTCTTTGTTGGTCGGCATACTGGCACAGGCCTAACACGTCAAGCCTTCTGGGTGTTTATTAAGCGCTATGCTCAAATTGCCGGGATCAAGGTTGCACTATCGCCTCACACCCTTCGTCATGCCTTTGC
>DBCI01000100.1:1991-3572 GCA_002292975.1 Polynucleobacter sp. UBA962
CATGCCGATATCTCCACGACGCAAATTTATACCCATGTGGCCCGAGAGCGCCTTAAATCGATTCATGCAGAGCATCATCCGCGGGGCAATTAGTTAAATACGCTAGTATTTTGCTATGGACGTCTTCTTGAACTACTTCTGGTTAATGCCGCTGGCCTATGCGCTTGGATCAATCTCCTTTGCGGTAGTAGTAAGTAAGGCGATGGGCTTGCCCGACCCCTATACCCATGGTTCTAAGAACCCTGGTGCAACAAATGTTTTGCGCACTGGTAATAAATTAGCAGCTGTGCTCACGCTCTTGGGCGACGCTGCTAAAGGCTGGGTGGCTGTAACCATTGCACGGGCAGTGCTGGGTGACCCTGCCAGTGAGAGTAACAACCTGCTTTTGGGTCTTGTGACCATTGCTGTTTTTCTGGGGCATCTCTACCCCATCTTTCATGGCTTTAAGGGTGGCAAGGGTGTTGCCACCGCAGCCGGCATATTGTTTGCCATTAGTTGGGTCTTGGGCCTTGCCACATTGGGAACCTGGTTAATTGTGGCGTTTTTTATGCGCTACTCTTCCTTAGCGGCTCTAAGCGCTGCTACATTTGCTCCGCTGTATTTCACATTTCTGTTTGGCCTGCAAGCGATGGGCTTGGCGATTTTGGTGATGAGCCTATTACTCATTTATCGTCATCGTAGTAATATTCGCAATCTCATGAATGGAACTGAAACGCGTTTAGCTAAAAAAGGTAAGACCTCATGACCATTGCCATTATCTGTGTCATCCTCTCTGGCTTCTTACCCATCATTGCGGCGGGGATTGCTAAGTTTGGTCCAGCAGAATCTAATCCCGCTGAGCCATTTGATAACCGTCATCCACGCCAGTGGTTAGCCAAGCAAACAGGGATGCGCGCACGTGCAAATGCCGCGCAAGCCAACACCTTTGAGTCCTTACCGTTTTTCTATGCCGCGGTTGCAATCGCCATGATCATGCAAGCACCTCAAGAGCGCATTGATGTTCTTGCCGTGGTGTACCTCTTGGCGCGGATAGCCTTCATCATTTGCTATTTGAAGGATTGGGCTAATTTGCGGACCCTCGTGTGGACCATCGGATTGGCGTGTACAGTAGCCCTATTCTTCCAAATCTAATGGGGCTTCCCACAGGATCAATATGGCACGCAAAATAGTGACGAAGGTATCCAAAACTGCTGCGGCTAAAACGAAGTCGGGCAGCACACAATCGCGTAGAGATGACGGTGTGCCACTCTCGCAAGTAATTCGTAAACGCATCCTGGCCCAAAAAGCCCGCTTTCATGCCAATGACAATATTGCGGAGTTTATTAAGCCTGATGAGATTGATGGCCTCGTGGATGAAGTGGCTGGTAAATTACAAGGCGTGTTGGAAAGTTTGGTGATTGATACGCAAAGCGATCACAATACCCGCGGCACCGCTTATCGGGTGGCCAAGATGTATGTCAATGAAGTCTTTCATGGCCGCTACACACCGCAACCAAGTCTCACACGTTTTCCTAATATCAGTCGCTTAAATGAGCTCATGATTATTGGACCGATTGCTGTGAAGAGTGCCTGCTCGCATCA
>DBCI01000005.1 GCA_002292975.1 Polynucleobacter sp. UBA962
ATATTCAAAGCCCTTGAGGAGTACAAACACCGTAAGAAGATTACGGACGAAGAATACAAGTTACGGATTGATTTCATTAAGCAGTACGGCACGAAGGAGTGGCAGAAGCTAATAGATATTAAGACCGAGATTGAGAAGCTAGAGAAGGAAGACCGCAAATATTTTGATGCAGAGCTGGCAAAGGTTAAGTGGGTGCAGTTCTGGTGTTTCTTAGCGGCAGGTTGGATAGCTTATTTTATTGTATGGGGCGGTAAAAAGTGATAAAAAAACCAGACGATGCTCTATCTAGATTACTGGCATATGTAGATTCACCTTTTAAACTGTTTGCAGTTATTTTGATGGCGGCTTTAGCCTTTGGCGGTTGGGTATTTTATGAAAACCAAGAGTTAATTGTTGGCACTTATAAAGAGAGTCAGAAGCTACCCAGTATTGCCGAAGATAGAGTAGATGATGCTGCGGTTCACTTATTTAAAACGACTGATGCAACCGTTGTAGCGATATTTAAAGTTAATCCTTTGTTTGACACTAGAGTCCAGTATCGAGCCTATACCAAGACGGGTCGGGATAAGACGAATGATGGTTTGGATGTAGGGTTGTTTACTTCTAATCAAGCAAATAACCAAGATGTAGTCGCTTTAATGGCTGGTGATATTCCTTGCGGTGGATACAAGGCAGCACAGTCAGAAATTGGGCTTTGGTATCTTGAAAAAGGGATGACATTTGGCTGTAGAATTAGTGTACCGCCAGACCCCAGTAGGTTTATAGGGCAGATTACGGTAGGTTGGGATAAACCCCCAGCCGATTTAGAACAAACTAAAGCAATGCTTTTTATTGCTGCAACCATGTTATCAAGGAGTAAGAAATAATGTTTACCCTAATATCCACAGCGCTGTCCTTCCTCATGGGGGGACTGCCTAAACTTCTAGACTTCTTTCAAGATAAGTCCGACAAAAAACACGAACTAGAGCTTGCCGCCATGCAGATGGAGCGGGAACTAAAAATGATGGAAGCGGGCTATATAGCCCAAGCCCGTATCGAAGAGATCAGGACAGAACAAGTCCAGATGGAGACCCAAGCCCAAGAACGCACAGCTATGTACAACCACGACATTGAGATTGGCAAGGGTGCTTCTCAGTGGATTATTAACCTCCGTGCCTCGGTGCGTCCAGTCGTGACCTACCTGTTTGTTTTCCTATTAATCATCGTAGACGTAGCGTCTATCTGGTGGGCGTGGTCATCTGGCGTTGCGTTTGCCGAGGCTATCCCAATGGTGTTTGATGCGGATGAAATGCAGATTTTGGCGTCCATCATCGCTTTCTGGTTCGGCACGCAGGCGTTTCGGTCAAAATGATTGGTTTATATGCAATTACTCACGTGCCAACAAGAAGGTCTTATGTTGGTAGTTCTGTAGACATTCGTAAAAGATTTGTTACTCATAGAAGTATGTTAAAAAATAATTACCATCATTCACCATATTTGCAAAATGTTTGGAATAAATACGGGGAACAAGAGTTTGAATTTAAGCAAATAGCAACTTGCAAAGATCATCAAGAAGCTATGAAACTAGAACAGGCTTTTCTTGAGTGCTTTTATGGTGCTGATTTATTTAATATAAAAAATGAAGCGTTTGGCGTTGGTTCTGGTAAATTTCATCCCAACAAAGGAAAGCCACTAACCGAAGAGCATAAACAAAAAATATCAAGCACCATGAAGGGTATGGAGCAAAAATTACATACCGAAGAAACACTACAAAAAATATCTAAAAATCGAGCAAGATATATAGTAACAACTCCAGAGGGCCAGTTTTATGGGTTTGCCAGCGCTGGGAAACATTATGGTATCAGCGAGGTTGCAGCCAAAAAACGGTGCAAAATATTAAAATTTAAGTGGTCTTATGAAGGTATCTGATAAAGCAATCAAAATGATTAAGCACCATGAGGGCTGCAAACAGCGTCCTTATCGCTGTCCCGCAAAATTGTGGACGATTGGTGTTGGGCATGTACTTTACCCACGGCAAGGTGCTTTGAAAATAGACGAGCGGGATGCTTACCCACTGGAGTACAAGGATGACCGTACCTTTTCAATGGAGGAAGTAGATGACATTCTTAGAGACGATCTTAATCGCTTTGAGCGAGGTGTTGAACGCTACTGTCCCGTTAAGCTCACTCAAGGTCAGTTCGATGCTCTTGTTAGCTTTAGCTTCAACATTGGTCTGGGAGCATTGCAGAGAAGCACGCTCCGTCAAAAGGTTCTTCGGGGCGAAATGGAAGGGGCGGCAGAAGAGTTCTTGAAATATACGCTCGCTGGCGGTAAAGTACTAAAAGGACTAGTAACCCGCAGAAACGATGAACGAGCCTTATTCTTAAGCTAATATGCCACTCCAAAAACTACAATTTAAACCAGGCGTCAATCGGGATCAGACAAACTACACCAATGAGGGTGGGTGGAATAACTGCGACAAAGTCCGTTTTCGTTCTGGCTATCCCCAAAAGATAGGTGGTTGGCTGCGGTACGGCACAACTTTAGTAGCGGGTATTTGTCGGCAAGGCTTTAATTGGATTAC
>DBCI01000076.1:0-156 GCA_002292975.1 Polynucleobacter sp. UBA962
ATTTACTGAGGAGATTTTATGAGTGCCATCGTTGACATTATTGGAAGAGAGATTCTGGATTCCAGAGGAAATCCCACGGTGGAGTGCGACGTCTTACTCGAATCGGGCGTGATGGGTAGAGCAGCCGTGCCGTCGGGTGCATCCACGGGATCACGC
>DBCI01000076.1:309-5291 GCA_002292975.1 Polynucleobacter sp. UBA962
ACCCTCAATGATTTGGATGGCACGCACAACAAAGCTGGCCTAGGAGCGAATGCCACCTTAGCGGTATCCATGGCGGTTGCTCGTGCTGCAGCCGAAGAGGCGGGCTTGCCTCTGTATCGTTATTTTGGTGGATCGGGTGCCATGCAACTCCCTGTCCCGATGATGAACATTGTGAATGGTGGGGCGCATGCCAACAATAGTTTGGATATTCAGGAGTTCATGATCATGCCCGTGGGCGCCGAGAGCTTTCGGGAAGCATTACGTTGTGGCGCAGAGATATTCCATGCGCTCAAGAAAATCTTGCACGACAAGGATATGCCAACCTCGGTGGGTGACGAAGGCGGCTTTGCCCCGAACTTCAAGAGTAATCAAGAGTGTTTGCAAACCATTCTGAGTGCGATTGATAAAGCAGGGTACAAGGCTGGCGACGATGTGCTGCTGGCGCTTGATTGTGCTGCAAGCGAGTTCTACAAAGATGGTAAATACCATTTGGCTGGAGAAGGTTTGCAACTAAGCTCTACCGAGTTTGCTGATTACCTTGCGAATCTAGCTGATCAGTTCCCCATTGTGTCGATTGAAGATGGCATGCACGAGGGCGATTGGGAAGGTTGGGCAACCCTCACCCAAAAGCTAGGACAGAAGATCCAGTTGGTTGGTGATGATCTCTTTGTGACCAACACCCGTATTCTGAAAGAAGGGATTGATAAAGGGATTGCTAATTCGATTCTGATCAAGATCAATCAGATTGGTACCTTGACCGAGACCTTTGCGGCGATTGAGATGGCTAAGCGCGCCAATTACACTGCCGTGATCTCGCATCGCTCGGGAGAGACCGAAGACAGCACCATTGCAGATATTGCCGTAGGCACTAATGCAGGTCAGATCAAAACGGGTTCACTCTCACGCTCAGATCGGATTGCGAAGTACAACCAACTCTTGCGCATTGAAGAAGATCTCGGAGACGTTGCGACCTATCCTGGTAAAGCTGTGTTTTACAACCTACGCAATCTGGGTAAATAAGCAAACCAAGCAGCATGCGCCTAATTATTTATTCCATGTTGGGCTTACTGATCATTATTCAGTACCCACTGTGGTTTGGTAAAGGCGGCTGGTTAAAAGTCTATGAGCTCGAGCGCCAGCTCGAGGCCCAGAAGGAGAAAAACGCAGCGCTTGAGATCCGCAACAACAAACTCGAAGGGGATGTTAAAGATCTCAAAGAAGGAAAGCTAGCGATTGAAGAACGCGCTCGCTCTGAGCACGGCATGATTAAAGAAGGTGAGTACTTTGTGCAAATTGTGCCCAAAGACACGATGGGACCCAGCGCTCCAGTAAAACCTAAACAGTAAATCAAGCAGGTGGCTAATGCCCCTTAGACGGTGGCCTGACCGCATCCGCAAGGGTCGTACTTGCAAAAGCCTGTTTGCAATCCACGGGGTCAAAGCGATACTGCATCCCACAAAAATCACAGGTGGTTTCTACTGCACCTTGCTCGGCTAAGATGCCATCCACTTCCTCTTGGCCTAGCATGCGGATCACATCGGCTACTCGTTGGCGCGAACAACGGCAAGCAAAGCGCACTAAGCGGATTGGGAAACTACGAACACCATACTGCGTGGACTCTTCTAAAAAGAGGCGCCGCAAGAGAGTCTCTGGAGAGACCGTGAGCAACTCTTCGCTGGTAATCGTGTTACCTAAAATTTGGATGCGCTCCCAACCCTCACGCATCATGGTGGGGTCATACTGTGATGCACCGCCAGTATCCGGTAGGCGCTGTAATAAAAAACCACCCACCGAGTTAGGACCACAAGCTAACCACACATGCGTATCTAATTGCTCCGAGTTTTGCATATAGAGCATGATGGCCTCGCTTACTGACGCCACCGGTTCTAGTAAACCAGGATGAGTAGCGGATGGTCGGTTCAGTGCCACGATGCCTTGATAGGGCGCTTGCGATGCTTTGCGATCCGAAGGATCTAAGGTAATGGCTAAGCGCCCAGTCTCTTCAGCATCCAGTAACTCCGCCAAGGTGGCGTTATCGGGTATCTCGGTCACATCGGGATTGAGTTTGACGGTCGCACGGATCTCCAGCTGCGAAGTGCATTCCACCACCAGTAACAGAATCGGACCCTTGCTCTGCGCTTGGATAATCAAGGTGCCATCGAGCTTAATGCTAGCGGTGAGTAGAGTGGCAGCAGCCACAAACTCACCCATGAGTGTGCGTACGGCAGGAGGATCATCGCGACGCTCCACAATACTTTGCCATGTACTTCCTAAGGATACAAACTCACCGCGCACCGGAGCGCCATCGCAGACAAAGACCAAAAGCTCATTCATAACCTGAGATAATAATGCCCATGCGTATTCGAACTCGATTTGCCCCTAGCCCCACGGGCTTTATTCATTTAGGTAACCTCCGCAGTGCTCTTTATCCTTGGGCCTTTGCCCGAAGCAAGGGTGGGGATTTCATTCTGAGGATTGAAGATACGGATCAAGAACGCTCATCACTTGAAGCCGTTGAGGTTATCTTGGAGGGCATGCATTGGTTAGGCATGGACCCCGATGAGGGCCCGATCTATCAGATGCAACACATGGATCGCTATCGCGAGGTTCTCAAGCAAATGCTTGCTGATGGCAGTGCGTATTACTGCTATATGAGTGAGGATGAGCTCAATCGCCTACGCGATGAGCAAATGGCGAACAAACAGAAGCCACGTTACAACGGATTTTGGAGACCCGAAGCGGGTAAGACCTTACCGATACCCCCCAAGGATGTGAACCCCGTCATTCGGTTTAAAAACCCGATTGGGGGATCGGTGATCTGGAACGATGCCGTGAAGGGCAGTATTGAGATCAGCAATGATGAGCTAGATGACCTAATTATTGCTAGACCCGATGGCACACCGACTTATAACTTCTGTGTTGTGGTCGATGACCTCGATATGAAAATTACGCACGTAATCCGTGGGGATGATCATGTCAACAATACCCCGCGTCAAATTAATATCATGAAAGCACTGGGTGGCACACCGCCGGTCTATGCGCATCTTCCCACCGTACTTGATGAGAGCGGCGAGAAGATGAGTAAACGCAATGGGGCCTTGAGTGTGCGCGATTATCAAAAGATGGGCTACTTGCCCGAAGCCATCCTCAATTACTTAGCTCGCCTTGGTTGGTCACACGGTGATGTGGAGATCTTTCATAAAGATCAGTTCATCCAATGGTTTGATCTAGAGCATTTAGGCAGATCACCCGCCCAACATAATCCCGAGAAACTTCTTTGGCTCAATCACCATTACATCCAAAATGGGGACCCTAAGCGCCTTGCCCAATTATGTAAGACCTTTGCCGATCAACAAAGTATCAACATCGCCCAAGGCCCCAACTTTGAAGCCGTGGTGGCTTTACTCAAAGACCGGGCCAATACCTTATTGGAGATTGTGGAAGGGGCCAAGCTCTTTTATCAAGACCGTCCACAACTAAGCGCACACCAAATCCAAGAGAACATCCCAGAACATGTTCGGCCCGCCATCACTGAGTTTAGAGAAGCATTGAAGAGCCAAGAAGCACAAAGTAAGGAGCAGGTGGCTGTAATGCTGAAGGCGGTATTAACAAACCACAATCTCAAAATGCCTGCATTAGCCATGCCAATTCGGTATGCGCTCTTTGCAACCACTCAGACCCCAGCCCTAGATGCAGTGATTGCCACACTGGGTAAAGAAGAAGTAATCGAGCGTCTAGCAAAAATAGGCTAAAATCTTGGATTGTTTTGGAAGTGCGTAGACGCGAGGGGGTATAGCTCAGCTGGGAGAGCGCTTGCATGGCATGCAAGAGGTCAGCGGTTCGATCCCGCTTATCTCCACCACCAAACATTGTTTTAGTAGTCCAAGGTCCCCATCGTCTAGAGGCCTAGGACATCACCCTTTCACGGTGAGTACGGGGGTTCGAATCCCCCTGGGGACGCCAGTCATGCGATGACAAGCATGATGCTGTATACGGAGCGGTAGTTCAGTTGGTTAGAATATCGGCCTGTCACGCCGAGGGTCGCGGGTTCGAGTCCCGTCCGCTCCGCCAATTTCTTTAGGTGCTTACTGATTTCATCCTTACAGTTTGTACCTCAAACCTAGTTTGCATAAAAATAATTAATAGATTCTTTGATCTTGGCCTTAGTTTGGTACGAGCTCGGTAATGATTTAACCCTAACCCTTAAACCTGGTTCAGTAATGGAAGGGATGCGCTTGACAAAACGTACGTTTTTACGTACCATATTATAAAGGAGTGAAATTATGACTACAGTCACCGCAAGTAAGGCGCGCGCAGGCCTCTATCGCCTGATTGATCAGGCAGCTCAGTCACATCAGCCAGTCATCATTTCTGGTAAGCGTGCAAATGCTGTTTTGGTTTCCGAAGAAGATTGGAGCTCCATTCAAGAAACTTTATATCTATTGGCAATTCCGGGTATGCGTGAATCGATTAAAGACGCTATGGATGAGCCCCTTACTAAAAGTAAAAGGGTATTGAAGTGGTGACCTGGAATTTAGTTTATTCCAAATATGCCATCAAAGACGCTAAAAAATTATCTTCCGCAGGTCTAAAGGACAAAGTAAAGGGATTGCTCGATATCTTGGTAGTTAATCCTCTACAAAATCCTCCTCCGTATGAAAAGCTTGTTGGGGATTTAACAGGGGCTTACTCCCGCAGAATTAATATTCAGCATCGTCTAGTTTACGAAATCTTCCGTAAAGAAAAGACCGTGCGTATTTTGAGAATGTGGACCCACTACGAGTAAATTTGCTTCAATGACATGATTGATTGATCAAAACAGCGAGCTCCCAAATGAACAAAACAATCCTAACTTGTGCAGTAACAGGTAATCTCACTAAACCCGAGATGACCCCATATCTGCCCATTACCCCCAAGCAGATTGCAGATGCTTGCTTGGGAGCAGCGGATGCAGGAGCAGCAGTGGCCCATATTCATGTGCG
>DBCI01000076.1:5391-5567 GCA_002292975.1 Polynucleobacter sp. UBA962
ATCATTAATCTCACCACCGGTCCTGGAGGACGCTATGTGCCTACGGAAGGTGACCCCAAAGTTTTTGCACCCGGCACCACCTTATGCGATCCACTCAAACGAGTCGAGCATGTCGCAGCACTAAAACCAGAAATTTGTTCATTGGATCTCAACACCATGAACTCAGGTGCCGATGT
>DBCI01000021.1:0-1481 GCA_002292975.1 Polynucleobacter sp. UBA962
TTGACCTTTAACCACCTGATTAGTCTCTGGTAAATCCCAACTGGTCGAGCGATAGGCGAAAACGACTTCTACAAGAATCAATGCAAGCGAAATAACAAAAGAGACCAAGCCGGCAACAAAGGTAATCACTACGTAACCTACCTCTACCATGCGCGCAGCGCCAGTTTGTAGAAAAAATAGCTCTAATACGGTTAAGGAAATTAGTACCCCAGCGAGGACATCAAAAAATATAGCAAGGGTACATAAGCGCCCACGCGTTTTGAACTCTATGATTTCTTTTTCATAATGAAGTCGTAATTTATCGCCTATCTCATCGTTGCCATATAACTCATTCTGAATAAAACGCATGCGATCCACATTGCGAGCTAAACGAGCAGTAATTGCAGTAATCAGGGTAGCCACTGCTGTTAATAGAAAGACTGGGGCCAATGCTAGCTGAATATTGGCTTGGATTGCATCAATCGTTAAGTTCATCGTATTTTTCTCGATGCTGTGGCTAATTAGACCAAGCGACTAGGCCAGTATAGGAAGTGAACAACACAATGGCACCAAAAATGATGCGATACCAAGCAAATGGAATAAAGTTGTGATGTGCGACATAATGAATTAGCCAGCGAACGCATATAAAGGCTGATATAAAGGCAGCGATAAAGCCCACCAGCAATGCTGGCACAAAGTCTCCAAATCCAATCGAATGACTTGAGTTCGCTATTTTCAGCAATTCATAGGCAGTTGCTCCACCAATAACGGGAATTGCTAGAAAGAATGAAAACTCGGTTGCTACTGCCCGAGGCAGGCCAAATAGCATGCCACCAATAATCGTTGCGCCCGAGCGCGATGTCCCCGGAATCAATGCAGCGCATTGAGCCAATCCAATCTTGAGAGCATCTAAGGGGGTGAGCTCATCAACGCTATTGATCGTCTTCATATTGCTAGATCGGGTTTGCCGATACTCAGCCCAAAAAATAATCAATGCCCCAACGATAAAAGCGCTGGCTACTGGAACTGGTGAAAATAAGTATGCCTTAATGTATTTACCAAAGAGAAGCCCCAAACCCATTGCCGGAACACAGGCAATGATCACATGAAGTACAAATTTTTGAGATTGTTTACTAGTCCATAAGGTGCTCGTCACCCCTATAAGACGCTGACGATACTCCCAACATACCGCCAAAATAGCCCCGAACTGAATAATAATTTCAAAGGCTTTGCCACGTTCGTCATTAAAGTTTAATAGGTCCCCCACCAAGATTAAATGCCCAGTACTCGAAATAGGCAAAAATTCGGTGAGGCCCTCAACCACCCCTAAAATGAGGGCTTTAAATAAAAGTAATGGATCCATAAGTATCAATACTAAAGCCTTCGTTAGCCAAACCGATTAATAAACCATTTTGGGCTTAAACTTCGAATCATGTTCATGAATAGGCCTTTTATATCAGCTGCTTTTTTGCTTCTTGCATTGGGCTTAACCCCCTATTCCG
>DBCI01000021.1:1590-3161 GCA_002292975.1 Polynucleobacter sp. UBA962
CTCTTCCAAAAACGCTAACTCCTCAGGACTTAACTAAGTTAGAGCTACCTCCCCAATTTGCAATTCCCGCATTACCCAGTGGCTCTAATTTAGTAGACGGTAAAAACGATCGCCTCAACGATGGTCGTGTCATGGATTTAATTAGCCTTTATCAAGAAGCTGCTTTTAATGACCCCGTGATCAATAGTGCTCGCTTTAATCTTACCGCCCGTAAAGAATTATTTTGGCAAGGCGTATCGGCACTCCTACCGCAAGTATCTGCTAATCCAACAGCAACCCGTTTTTTTCAACACGGTGAGGGTAATAACCGCGTTTTTGATCAAAAGAGCTATACCCTAACCTTGACTCAACCTGTCTTTAATTTGGCGGGCGTACAAATCTACAAACAAGGTGATTTAAATAGCAAAATTTCTAATTTACAGTTTTTACAAGCCCAGCAAGATTTAGTTATTCGGGTATCCCAAGCATATTTTGATGTTCTAACCGCTCAAGATAATGTTGAGATATTTAGAAACAAAAAAGGCCTCATCAAAGAGCAATTAGACGCTGCAAAGGCTAAGTTTGAGATTGGTTCAGCGACTATTGTGGACGCCAATGAAGCGCAAGCACGCTTTGATCTTGCCAACGCTCAAGAGATTGCTGCGCATGCAGAACTTGTGGTGAAACGCGGTGTTCTTGAACAGCTGATTGGTCATCCAGTAAAACAAATTAAACCAATGGCAAAAGATATATCGATTGCTGGGGTGGTTGCAGATCCCAGATCCAAGAATCGGGATGAAAAAGGTGTGACTATTACCGACAGCGTTAATCCTAAACTTCCGCCAGGCCAAGCCCTAGAGGATTGGATTACGCAATCTGAGAATGCCAGCTATAACGTTCTTGTCGGACAGCTTGGCGTACAACTTGCAGAGAGTGTCTATAAGTCCTCATTAGCGACAAACTACCCCAGCGTTAATTTTGTAGGAACGACTGGCTTTAATCAATCTAATGGATCAGCACTAAATTTTACCCCTACGACCACTCAAAATATCTATAACAATACGATTGCCCTACAAATGACCATACCGATTATTTCGGGTGGAAACAGCATGTCTGTAATACGCCAAAATGCTGCGCTGGCAGATAAAGCAAAGTCGGACTACGATAATCTTAGAAGAACAGCTGCCCAGGCGACTCGTCAAGCGTTTACTGGATTTTATGGTGGCTTAGCCACAGTGAAAGCTCTAGAAGCTGCCGAGAAGTCTTCTGCTTCCGCGGTCGAGTCGAGTAAGCTTGGATATCGGGTCGGAAATCTTATCAATATTGATGTTTTGATTGCTTTAGATACCCTCTTTACTACTAGAGCATCTTTATATAAAACACGATATGAAACAATCATGAATGCCCTCAAACTAAAAGCCCAGGCAGCCAGTCTTTCTGACGAGGATCTAAAAGCGGTTAACGCTTTGTTACGCTAATCACTAAATTTTTTGCTCCCTAAAGAACTGCTCCAAAATCAGGGCAGCTGCATGAGAGTCTAGCGATTCGCGATACTGAGCTTCGCCCTCTAAGACTACCGATGAGTAACGCTC
>DBCI01000021.1:3247-3731 GCA_002292975.1 Polynucleobacter sp. UBA962
GCTTTTTGGGTCATTGCATGCTCAGCCCCATCGGGATACAAAGGCAAGCCCACCACAATCGCATCCGGCTCCCACTGCGCAATCATCTTAGTAAGACTAGCAAATCGCTGCTCTTCGCTGGTATTGAGGATGACCGGCAAGTTTTGCGCTGATTTAGTCAAAGAGTTACCAACTGCCACACCGATTCGTTGGGTGCCGTAATCGAACGCCATTAGGCTTAAAGGTTTTTTACTGGGCGAGGAATCATGCATGACCCGCCTCTCCTGAAAGGCTTGATAGATCAAATCCAAGATTTTGTATTGCTCGCTGATATCGTTCGGTGTATGGGGTATCAAAAATAATATTACTCATCTCGGCACTTGATAGTGGAACATTCATCCAACCATTGAGTGCCATCTCTTCTTCGAGCTGACCTGCGCCCCAGCCAGAGTACCCTAAAGTCATCATAAATTTTGGAGGACCATTTCCGCTAGCAACTGCCTCG
>DBCI01000126.1:0-4063 GCA_002292975.1 Polynucleobacter sp. UBA962
GCAAGCTTCAGCAAATGAAAGAGCGCGCTGATCAGTTGATGAAGATAAAAAAAGATGCTGGCCTAGCTTAGTATTGTTTTTTTGATTAGAAAGTATTCTATTGGGACTCTTTAATGCGGTATTAGGCGGTAAATCTGGTGCAGATGTAATGTGCCAAGCCTTATTTAATGTGGTTGCTTATTTGCCTTATTGTTCACGTGCTAACTACCAGGACTTTAATGAATTTTGGCACGCTAAAGTCAAGAACTCTAATGGCGCAGAAGAGCGCCTCAACCAAATTTTCTTTAATTACAGCGCTCACTTTACAAAAGATGAGCTACTCTTAAAGCAACTCTCGCAAGCTACTCTTGAGATTGAAAAATACTGGATCAGTAAATACGGCTTATCCAACCGTTCAATCGCTTTATTTTCTGCGCTCAAAAAGTTAGCGGATCAATACCTTCCAGATGGAACAAAAGCGCAAGAATCTGATTTTATGCACGGCGCTTCCCATCCCAATCCTGAGGCACGCGTTGCGCAATGTATGCTTGATTTAAAGGCATTTGAGACGCTGCTGCCTACTTTAGCTGCTATCGAAATTTCTTCGGATGAACGCACCCACTTTTTTGTGGCTGATTTATATGAAAACGCAGTATCGCATTACAAATATAGCGGCAGTGATTTAAAGGTTTACGAAGAGGACTCCTATTTCATTGACAGCCAAACCTATTGGGGCCGCTGGGGCTTATTTCGAAACAGCACACTTTTAACGGATACGTGGATTGTCCTAATAAAGAACGATGTTCCTACTGTTCAAAAGATCGTGATTGCTAAAGCGGATGGTGATTTTGATTTGGACGAGGAGCCCAAGAAAATTGAGATCGACCCAGAAATACTTGCCGCCATCTCAAAAACTAAGACTACCGGAGTGGAGAACGCAGCCTCTTTCGGAATGCCACCAAAATACCTACAAATGATTGCAATGCTTAAAACGATTCATCCAAGTACAAACTAGCGATCATTGATCGGGTTTGTCTTTATCCTTTTTCAGGAAGTGGGGTATAAAACTGGTAGTCATTTCACCCACTTTCTTGGAGATAGCCTCTCTAGCTTCCTGATCACCCGTCTCGCCATTACGAGCCCGAATTCGTCCCAAGCGGTAATCATCGAGGATGCTCAGTTTTTTCCCCACAAGGCCGGTGAATTGATTAACGTTAGCCGTTTGAGATTTTTGTACGGCCCGCGCAACAATCTTGTCATGCACAAAACGACCAAATTCCATAAAGTTATTGGAAACCCCCTCATCGGTCGATAAGAATAAGAAGTCGTGATAAACATACTCATCGATATTGGGTGCAATGAAGATAGGTGGCGCAATTAAACAGTTATTTAAAAACTCTAAATTGGTAAATGAGGTGGCAGGGGAGAAGGTTTTATCCACTCTACTGGGAGCTACCAAAATTAGCTGTTTGTTGTTTGAGAACTTGGAAAGATAGAGCTGGGCGTATTCAAGGATAAAAATCTCTGTACTTGCCATCTCGAATTTAGCTGTAGAGCTGGGTACTAAAATGATGTCAAAATCTAAGAGAAACTCATAGGGAATGGCGTGGGTCCACGTTAGATCAGCAATACAAATATCGGCGTTGAGCGAAAAGTTTCGCAGCATAGCGCGGGCATCTAGAAGAGTTAAGCCACTATTTTTGTACTCAAGATTAGCTTGATGAATCTCAAGACCAATATTTGGCGCCTTGCTGGCCCAGCGTGAGGCTGATGATTGCTTGTCAAAGTCAATTAAAGAAACCTTTTTGCTTTCTTGGATCGCCAAATACGCAGCCAAATTAGCAGAAATCGTACTTTTGCCGACTCCGCCTTTTTGGTTGGTGATGAGTACCTTAATCGTGTCCATGTCTATCAATCCAGTTTTAATGCATAGCTTAAGAGCTAATACTATATAAATAATTGATTTAAAACAAGTATTTCTGGGAAATTGCTTGTAACCAAGTTCAAGAAATAACTTATCGTCTCCACAACTTACGGTTAATTACCCCTATCTGCTTAGGCATTGGGGATAATGGAAACTAAACTAAGCCGCAAAATAGAGCCTTGGAGCCCAGTTGGCCGAAAATCAAAACGATTCGCAAGAACGAGAACTAGAACCGACCGAGCGACGGATTCAACGCGCTCGGGAGCAAGGCCAACTTCCGCAATCGCGTGATATCACCACGTTTGCTTTGCTCTTGGGGTTTATTATTTTCATCCTGACGGCTGGCCCCCTATTAATGCGTCAGCTTGTCATCATGATGCAATCGGGCTTGCAGTTTTCTAAGCCAATTACCTTGGTAGACCATATTTCGGAATGGACCTCAGGGGCATTTCTAATTGTCTTATTCGTAACGGGAGTAATCCTGCTGATCATTTGGATCATATCGATCTTTGCATCTTTATTTTTGGTTAACTTCAAAGCGTATTTAGCATTCCGATTTAATTTAGAGCGCTTAGATGTATTTGCGGGCCTAGCCAGAATGTTCTCAGTCACTGTTTTACTAGAGGTAGTAAAAAATATCTTTAAGACAATTTTGATTTTAGGCGTTAGTGCAGCCTATCTCTATGGATTATTTACGTTTCTACGATCGATTATTAATCTTGATTTCAATTTGGCACTAGAAAACACTAGCTCATTTATTGTCAGTGGATTCATTTTATTAATGGCGCCATTACTAGCGATTGCAGTTGGCGATGCATTCTTACAATTATTTAACTTTCGTAAGCAAATTAAAATGAGTCCTGAAGAGATGAAGCAGGAGCTGAAGGAATCAGAGGGATCCCCCGAGATTCGAGCGCGATTACGTCAGCGTCAGCGTCAGATTGCATCTTCGCGCATGATGTCTGCAATTGAAAGAGCGGATGTTGTTTTGGCTAATCCAGAGCATTACGCGGTTGCTATTCGCTATGATCCTGAGCGTATGAGTGCCCCGATGATCTTGGCCAAGGGTGCCGATGCACTTGCTCTCCGAATCAGGGAGGTTGCTACCGAGCATAAAGTACCGATTGCTCAAATACCGCCGTTAGCACGCTATCTTTTTAATCAATTAGATATTGGAGAGTCGATACCTGCACCTTTGTTTGAGGCGATCGCAATCGTTTTAGCTTGGGCCTATGAGGTTAAAGATGGTGGTTTTACTAAGGATTTGCCGGACGTTCAATTTACCCCTGAACTTTTAAAGCCTGGGCGAGCGCTTATCTAGTTCTGAATGCTTTTTGCAAAGGTGACACCCACATCTTCGGGGAAGTAATAAATCAACATCAGTTCATTACGGTTGTTAAGACTGCGTCCAATCTGAAAAGCAACTTGGCCCTTCCCAAATATATAGGTTTTTGTTTTTCGTAGACCGGCCTTAAATGCGCTTTCTTGACCATCCGTAGGCTCATAATCAAGTCCATATTTAAGGGTAAACCGCTCAATAATCTGTTGTGCTTGTTCTGCATTGAAATAGCCTAGTTCCCGCTTGATCACAATTAGTCTATTGGCTTCATTAAACATAATCCAGACGTGATCTTCCTTGTCATCCACTTTTATTTTGCAACTTAAGGTGGATTCATACTCAGTACATTTGTATTGGTTCTTAATTTGATCCTTGGAACCAGTGAAGCTAATACCGTTATGCGCTACCAGGGGCAGTTGTTCTTCTTTGGTATCGGGTAGCCAATAGCCTTGCTTACTTTTTTCAGAATCGTTTTTACTGCACCCACTTAAAACCACTGCAGTAATGAGTACCATCGCAGCCCATAGGTATGAATTGGGGACTAATTTTCTGGTCATGGACTAATTTTAGGGTATCCCCATCATTTCTTGAGATTTCATATGTATACCCTAGCCAAGATTAGTATTTACCCTAGTCTAACGGGTATTTGTAATCAATTTGAGCTACCTTTAGGCTTAGAATGAATCTCAAAATAAAACTGCGGAGACCTCTATGTTTAATGTTCCAGCTAAGCATCCATCCACCCCAACCAATTTGGTATTTAGTAACATCATCGGCGCGGGCTCGGTCATTCAGGGTGATCAGGCTATCAAAGGGCACCT
>DBCI01000126.1:4163-5388 GCA_002292975.1 Polynucleobacter sp. UBA962
GATATCGTTTGTAAAAATGCCATTGTGATTGGCCGAGTGGACGGAAATTTAATTGTAGAGAATCGTCTCGAGATTTATCCAACGGCTGTGGTTAATGGTGATATCAATTATGGCCAGATTTTTATTCATGCAGATGCGAGGGTAAATGGACAGCTGACTTGTCTTTTAGAGGAATCGCTTCCCCTAGGCGTAATTACGACGATTGAGCCGGTTGTGAAAAAATTGAAAGCAGTTTAAGTATTTATAGGGCTGTATTGCCTATGTTCATAACATGGATCTAGCATGCCCTTGCGATTTGTACCCTAGGCTTAAGCAATGGTATTGCAGTCCTTGCTGGCCGCTACTGCTCAGAGCAAATGCCCGGATTAGGCAAGCAGTGGCAAGATGCCAATCCTAATGTTTGGTAATAATGCGGCACCATTCTGCTAATTGAATTACCATTTCTCATAATCATGGCAAAGAAAAAATCCTCCGCAATTCGTTTTCTAGATCCAACTGTAGAGTCATTTGAAACGATCGTTGGTCCAAGAACCGTATTTCGGGGGAATATTGCGGCGTTTGAAAGTATTCGTATTGACGGTAAGGTCATTGGTAATATCGAATCTCCGCCAGGTAGCAATATTACCGTTGCTTTAGGTAGAACTGCCATGGTGGAGGGTGATATCAATACCTATCGAGCGCTCATCGCTGGCAAAGTGAACGGCACTATTTATGCCTCTGAGCGGGCGGAGCTTCATGATGGCGCCGACATTCATGGAGAGGTCATTTACGGTCAAATTGGGGTTGAGCAAGGCGCCAAGTTGACTGGGACGATGTCTAGGATTGATCCAGACGAACTACAAGAGGTATCTGCAGAGGCAATGGAAGTCTTCGAGGCATTTGCTCGTGAAGATGAAGCCAACGAGGAAAAAAAGGGGAAGTAAGCGAACCTAAATTACTGGCTAGCAACAGCAGTATTCGGCTTGGTATTTGGCGGTAAATTAGCTTGCCGTGGCATCAATAGAACTTGCGCAGGATTTAAATGACTGCCATTGCGGATAATTTCATAGTGAAGATGCGGCCCAGTTGAGCGCCCCGTTGATCCAACCTCTGCAATAAGTTGACCCTTAGAAACTTGCTCACCGGGCTTAACAAATACTTTTTGAGCATGCGCATACTTACTGATGAAGCCATCAGCATGGCTAATTTCTACAAACTTGCCATAAATTGAGTCGGTAGCGACTTT
>DBCI01000044.1:0-5184 GCA_002292975.1 Polynucleobacter sp. UBA962
TTTTTAGGCAATGGTTGGGGCCTCTTTGCCCTGTGCTTCCCGTTAGTGCTTTATGCGCCTAGACAACTCTGCGCAGCTTTAATATCTGGCGCAATTGCCGCACTCATTAGTCTCACCCTAAAGCCCTTAATTGGCTCACCCCGCCCTGCAGGGGTCTTGAGTGAAAATAGCTTTTATCTACTCGGCGATCCCTTGTTGCATCACGCCCTACCTTCAGGGCACACCCTAACTGTATTTTCGGTGGCAAGCGCGTTGTTCTTTTCTACCCCTCACCCCAAACGCAACCTGTTCAGTGTTTTATTTGTCCTAGCAGTTCTCACAGGTATCTCGCGCAATGCCGTTGGTGCCCATTGGCCGGGGGATGTGTTGGTCGGTTCAGCATTAGGTATCTGGTGTGGCTTAATTGCAAGTCGCTGGGTACTAAGAATCAAAGATCACCAATTAAGTCCTACCAGTTTAATTGCACGAGTCATTGCAGTGGCTGGTTTTGGTGTCTTATATGTTTTGCAAACCCGCGTGTTAGATTTTCCTCATAACCAAGCGCTGCAATATATAGGTAGCGCCATTGTGTTGATAACGCTTGTCTTATTTGTCTTGCGACAGAACAAGCCCCAATACAATGTTTAGCTATCGCCATGCATTTCATGCTGGCAACCATGCGGACGTCTTAAAACATCTCGTATTAATCCATAGCATTCGCTATCTGCAAGAGAAAGATGGTGGTCTAATGTTGATTGATACCCATGCAGGTGCTGGACTGTATGCCTTACGAGAAGGCTATGCAACAGTGAGTCAAGAGGCGCTTACCGGAATTGATCGTATTATTGGTAATCAAGATCCTCAGACGAATTACTCTGAGCTTCAAGCATATATTGATCTTGTTAACGGTGTTAATCCGCCGGATCGAATTGATTTTTATCCTGGGTCACCATTCATCCTGGCAAAGCTATTGCGGGCCCAAGATCGTTTACGCCTCTTTGAGCTCCATTCGAGTGATATTGACCTATTGCAACAAAACATGAAGTCACTTCATCTGGATCGACAAATCGAGGTTCGCAAAGAGGATGGCTTTACTGGATTGAAATCTTTACTACCGCCGCCTAGCCGCAGAGGCTTAATCTTGATTGATCCCTCCTATGAAAACAAACAGGATTACTTCTCTTTAGAAACCTGTTTGGCTGAGGCATTGGAGCGTTTTGTAACTGGCTCCTATCTGATGTGGTACCCCATTCTCAATCGTAATGAATCCTTGCAATTGCCTAAACGATTGAAAGCGATTGCCGAGCGCTACGGGCGCTCTTGGACTCAAGCAGAGTTCCGGATTACAAATGAGCCAACAGAGCGTCGTCTTCAAGCCAGTGGCATGCTGGTCATTAATCCTGTGTGGACATTAAAGGCCTACTTAGAGAAACTACTACCTATCCTACAAAATACCTTGGGGGAAGATGCCGGCGCTTCTTATCAGTTGCTCAGTAATCAAACATAACTTCGTTGCGCCGTAAGAACGGAATACTCCACGGTGGGTTATAGCGCGCTAACTGTGGTTCACTCGTAGGCGCAATGTTTTTGGCTTTTAACCAAGTCCTTAGCTCTTGTGCCTTCTCTTGAGTCTTTTCTTCTGAATTAAATCCAGTATAGGTAATGACTGCTTTTTTCTGAGGCGGGATTTCTCGCAACTTTACCTCTGGGTTTGTTGGCGTTGGTAGATTTGCTAGGGTGTATTGGCTAGGCATCACAAAGTACATACGCCATTGACCAGGACTCGTTTTTTGGGTCTCCATGGTCACGGGGGCGGTCATCGCAATCTTCTCGCTACTGCCCGATTTTGGTTCCATCGTGACGGGTACGGTCATGGCAATCTTCTCACTACCTTGCTGGTCATCGGCTAGTTTGGTTTTAGATTGGTTCTTGCCAAAGATATAACCCGCAATGAAACGAAAGCCTTTACTGCCCGCATCACTCATATCGCCATCCACATAAACCTCAGCCACAATCATCGGCGCATACTGACGCAACTCAAAAGGTGGAGAGCTTTCAATTACGGTGTATTTTGGTTCCTCAAGGGCCATTACTGAGCTCGCAAATAAGAAACAGAGTCCTGCCAGAATAATTGAATGGGCACGTTTTACCATTTTCCTTCCAATACAAAACCTTTGGTACTTGCTTGTAAGTTCACTTGAGCTCCCACCGGAAGTGTTAATTTATCTTTAATGTGGCCAAAAGGCAAACCGGTCAGAATCGGAATGGATTTCGGTATGCGCCCACGCATCAGATCAATGGCAGCATCTAAGTTATAGCCACGATCGACCTCGTACAAACGGTATTGACTAAAATGCCCCAAAAGAATAGCGCGCTGTTTACCCAAAACCCCTGCCTCATGCAATTGCAGCAGCATGCGCTCAATGCGGTAAGGGTGCTCATTGATGTCCTCAATAAAAAGGATGCCCCCATTGATTTGTTTCTCGGTGGGGAAATACTCGGTTCCTAAAAGGGTTGTAAGAATACTCAAGTTTCCACCCCACAGCATGCCCTCAATGTTTTTGGATAAATCAACATCCCCTGCCCAACGCTGAATATCTGGCACTGCAATACTAAATCGACGACTCTCTACCGCACTCTGAAAATGAGTCCAGGTAAATTGACTAGGAGTCTCGGGTTCACCAAACTCATTCAGGGGACCAAAGTCATAATTAAGCATGGGCCCAGCCAAACTAATCGTGCCCGTCTTTGCCAGCAAACCTAGCTGAAATCCTGTGAAATCACTATGTCCACAGATTTGCAAGCCTTGTTTTACTGCAATGGCAATTGCTTTCCAGTTGATCTGATCTAGAAGACGATGTAAACCATATCCTCCGCGAACTGACATCACAATTTGACTAGGGTCAAGATTGGCGATCGCATTTAACTCATCCAAGCGTTCTGTATCGGTTCCTGCAAAACGTTCAAACACTCTCTGGGCGCATTGACTATTGGAGACCATAACGCCCTGCTGCTTTAGCCAAAGCAAGGCACTCTCAGGGCTTCGCAGATCAGGGCTTGCGCCCGATGGAGCAATTAAATGGATCTTCATATACGCCGTTGTCTAAAAAACTCTCTGAGTAACTCACCACACTCCTCTGCTAATACCCCACCTTGTACCTCGGTCTGGTGATTAATCTGCTTTATTGAAAATACATTACCAACACTACCAGCCATTCCGGTTTTTGGATCCGCCGCACCAAACACCACTCGTTTTACTCTAGCATGAAGCATGGCACCACAACACATCGCGCAGGGCTCTAAGGTGACATAGAGGGTAGAGTCAGGAAGTCGGTAGTTCTCAAGCGATTTTGCAGCTTCCCGAATAGCCACCATCTCTGCATGGGCACTAGGGTCATGCAATGTAATGGGCTGATTAAACCCCCTCCCAATCACTTGCTCTTGGTGAACCAAGATCGCACCAACAGGTACTTCTCCTTGGGCACCAGCCAATCTAGCCTGCTCGATGGCAAGACGCATGAAGGCTTCGTCTTGAATGGATACCATCCGGTCTTAAGCACCCTGCGCGTGATAGTCGGCCCAGCAATTTGGGGTCTCATACAAACGAACTGTCTTGAGCACAAGCTGTCCCTTGGTTTCTGCTGCAAAGATAGGGGCTAAGATATCAAAGGCAAACTTCACCAAATTCTCAACGGTGGGGACATCCTCTAAGATCACTGTTTTGTGACTAGGCAAACTTTCCAAGAATTTCACCAAGACGGTATCCTGTTTTGCGACTAGAAAGGCATGGTCCCAGGGCTCTACCAGGTGCTTTAGTGCTAGTTGCTTAATATCTCCAAAGTCGATCACCATGCCATCATCAGACTGACCGCGCGATGCATGTACCGGTCCAGACACAGTAAGCTCAATCGCATATCGATGGCCATGCAAATGACAGCACTTACCAGCATGATGCGGAATACGATGTCCCGCATCAAACTCGAGACGGCGTGTAATTGTAAGGCGCTGCATTACTGAATTCCGATCATTTTATGGGTTTGCACACTTAAGCGCCACAGAGGATGTTTTTGACACAACTCAACAGCATAGGCTGTATTTTCTCTCAATTGAGGTCCATCCATAGGTTGTAAATAACGATGTCTAAAATCCATGCCCTCAAAACGGTGTAAAGTTATTTCAATGGGTTGATGTTCTGTCTGAGGCACGACTAGCTTGATTTCATCAGCCTGCTTCACCACTAATTCTGCGTTAGCCTTAGGACTTAGGCATACCCAATCAATTCCGTTAGGGATCTTAATCGTGCCATTGGTCTCAATTGCAATCTCAAAGTAACGGTAATGCAGAGCCTCAATGAGTGGCGCATCAAGTTGTAATAAGGGCTCGCCACCGGTCATCACCACATAGCGATAACGCTCCGTACCCATCGTTTCCAACCACGCGGCTTCAATTGCATTAGCTAAATGGTCGGCACTCTCAAATTTCCCACCGCCCACACCATCCGTACCAACGAAATCAGTGTCGCAAAATTGGCAAATAGCTGTTGAGCGGTCTTCCTCTCGCCCGGACCAGAGGTTGCACCCAGCAAAGCGGCAGAATATGGCTGCGCGCCCGGCTTGAGCACCTTCTCCTTGCAAAGTAGCAAAGAGTTCTTTAACGGAATACATGAGAATGAATATCTAAATTAATTTTTTATTCCCACTCGATCGTCGAGGGGGGTTTACCGCTGATATCAAAGACCACGCGATTAATGCCTCGTACCTCATTAATAATGCGATTCGATACTTTACCCAATAGCTCATGAGGTAGATGTGCCCAGTGGGCGGTCATAAAGTCTTGGGTTTGCACTGCTCGCAGAGCAACGACATACTCATAGGTCCGACCATCACCCATCACACCCACTGATTTAACAGGCAGGAAGACGGCAAAGGCCTGGCTGGTAAGCGCATACCAGGATTGTTGAGTATTTGGATCAATCGTATTTCTAAGTTCTTCAATAAAGATGGCATCTGCACGTCGCAGAAGATCTGCAAATTCTGGTTTGACCTCACCTAAGATTCGGACCCCAAGTCCTGGGCCCGGGAATGGATGACGATCAACCATCTCTTTAGGTAAGCCCAGGGCAATACCAAGTGTTCTTACTTCGTCTTTAAACAGCTCTCGAAGCGGCTCCAATAGCTTGAGGTGCATATCCTCTGGAAGTCCACC
>DBCI01000044.1:5258-12580 GCA_002292975.1 Polynucleobacter sp. UBA962
GGGTAAATCGTTCCCTGAGCAAGCCACTTGGCATTCTTAATCTTGGCAGACTCTTTCTGAAATACTTCCACAAACTCTTTGCCAATGATCTTACGTTTTTGTTCTGGATCGGTAACGCCCTTGAGCTTTCCTAGGAACTCATTAGCGGCATCAACATGAATCACCTTCACGCCAAGGTTACGAGCAAACATATCCATAACCATCTTGCCTTCATTAAGGCGCAAGAGCCCATGATCGACAAAAACACAGGTCAATTGATTACCAATTGCACGATGAATGAGGGCTGCTGCAACGCTAGAGTCTACGCCGCCCGATAGGCCCAGAATTACCTCATCTGCGCCAACCTGCTCTTTTATCTTGGCGACCGCTTCTTGAATGTAGTCTCCCATCACCCAATCAGAACGGCATTGACAAATGTCATGAACAAAACGATTGAGGATCGCGGTTCCCTGCAGTGTATGAGTAACCTCCGGATGAAACTGAAGTCCATAGAAATGCTTCTCCTCATTAGCCATGCCTGCAATGGGGCACGAAGGGGTCGAGGCCATCAACTTAAATTGAGGGGGTAGCTCAGTGACTGAATCGCCATGACTCATCCATACTTTCAGAATGCCGTGCCCCTCTGCCGTCCGGTGGTCTTCTATATCCTTGAATAAATCACTGTGGCCACGTGCCCTCACCTCGGCATAGCCAAACTCCCGAGCCTTGCCTAAAGACTCTGCCGAGGCAACCGTGCCGCCAAGCTGGGTTGCCATCGTTTGCATACCGTAGCAAATACCCAAGACAGGCACCCCAAGATCAAACACTATTTGTGGGGCGCGAGGGCTATTTGGCTCCGTAACCGAGCTTGGGCCACCAGAGAGGATGATCCCCTTGCAAGACTGACTTCTTACAAACTCTTTAATTTGCTCTGGATCACAATCGTATGGCCAGATCTCAGAATAGACCTTTGCTTCTCGTACACGGCGAGCGATTAGTTGAGTAACTTGGGAACCAAAATCCAGAATCAGAATCTTATCGTGCACGGCTTTTGGATTCTTAATCGATGTGATAATTAGGGGCTTCCTTCGTGATCTTTACATCATGGACATGCGACTCGCGCACTCCCGCAGAAGTAATCTCCACAAAACTTGCCTTCTCATGTAACTCCGCAATGGTCTTACAACCGCAGTAACCCATTGAAGAACGAATACCGCCCGTTAGCTGATGCAAGATACTCAGAACGCTTCCTTTATATGGCACTTGACCTTCAATGCCTTCGGGCACTAATTTATCGGCATTAGCGGCGCTAATATCTTCCTGGAAGTAACGATCGGCAGCACCATCGGACATAGCGCCCAATGAACCCATACCACGGTAACTCTTGTAAGAACGGCCTTGATATAAAAATACTTCTCCTGGAGCCTCTTCAGTTCCTGCAAACATACCGCCCATCATCACTGAATTTGCGCCAGCCGCTAATGCTTTGGCAACATCACCAGAATAACGGACGCCACCATCAGCAATCAGTGGGATGCCAGTTCCTTTTAAAGCCTTCGCAACATTTACGACCGCAGTAATTTGAGGAACGCCAACACCAGCCACAATCCGGGTGGTGCAAATTGAGCCTGGGCCAATACCAACCTTCACGCCATCAGCTCCATGATCTGCTAATGCTTTAGCGGCTTCGCCTGTTGCGATATTGCCACCAATCACTTGTACCTGTGGATAGTGTTTCTTGACCCACTTGACTCGATCGAGAACGCCCTGGCTATGTCCGTGAGCAGTATCCACCACAATAAGATCAACACCAGCCTTCACCAACAACTCAACGCGCTCATCATTATCTGGGCCTACACCAACTGCTGCCCCGACACGTAACTTTCCCTCGCTATCTTTGCAAGCATTAGGATGCTCAGTGGCCTTCATGATGTCTTTAACGGTCACTAAGCCTCTTAACTCAAAGGAGTCATTGACAACCAGCACGCGCTCTAAGCGATGCTTGTTCATTAAACGCTTTGCCTCTTCTAGGCTAGCACCTTCTTGCACAGTGACAAGACGCTCACGCGGGGTCATTTTTGATTTCACGGGCGCGTTCAGATCCTCTTCGAAGCGCAGGTCACGATTGGTAATGATGCCGACTACTGTTTTTCCTTGTAGTACAGGAAATCCAGAAAAGCCATGCTCTTTGGATAACTGAATCACTTGTTGCACAGTCATGTCAGGATGAATCGTGATGGGATCCCGCAAGACCCCAGACTCATAACGCTTCACTTTAGCGACTTCTTTCGCCTGCTCTGCAGGCTTAAGATTTTTATGAACAATTCCAATACCACCCTCGGTTGCCATTGCAATTGCCAAACGTCCTTCGGTCACGGTATCCATAGCAGCCGATACCAAAGGAATATTGATGGTGATATCGCGGGTTAATTGGGTGACCAAATTAGTGTCACGCGGAAGGATCGCCGAATAAGCCGGCACGAGGAGCACATCATCGAACGTTAGTGCTTTTTGTATGAGTCGCATGCAAAACCCCTAGTCGCAAAATCAGATTATAGAGGTTCTTGGCTATTTACTCTTAAATCCCTTCTCGATCATGGCCTTAGCACTGAGAAATCACTATTACAGGGCCTATTTTGGGGCCTTTGCTTTTGCGGTTCGTGCGCTTGCCCGAAGCTGTGCCTTTGCTTTTAACTGACCGTCTTTATCTCGATTAGCTTTCTTGCGACGCGCCATTTTAGGATCAATTTGCAAGGGGGCATATAGCTCGAGGCGATCACCCGCATAAATGGGGCTATCCCAATCCTTGCGTTTTCCAAATACGCCGTAGCACCCCTTGCGACCAATGACCGAATCATCCTTGGTTTGGGCAATTTGAAGAGTTTGCAGCGCCCAGCCTACGGTTTGCAATCCTTCCTTGGGTAAAGGAAGTTGATATATCTGCAGTGTAGGCGGATCGACCCGAGCATCGCACAGAAGAATCTCAACGGTCTTGGAAGAATTAGCTGCCATACAGTTGATCTGCTCGTTTGACAAAACAATCCACAAAGGTACCTGCGATATAGGAAAACACTGGGCCAATCACCTTATCCAAAATGACATTCTTAAACTCCCAGTGCAAATTGAACTCAATCTTACAAGCGTCCTCACGCAAGGCAATAAAATGCCACTGCCCTGTAAAACTCTTAAACGGGCCATCAACAAATTGCATATCGATCGAATCGGGTCGATGATTGGCATTGCGCGTATGAAAATACTGCTCAATCCCTTTGAAGTGGATCTTTATTTTGGCATCTAGCACAGTCTCCGTTTGCTCATAAATATCCACACCACCGCACCAGGGTAAAAACTCGGGATAGCTCGCCACATCCGTCACCAAGCTGTACATGCGCTCGGCGGAGTGCCCAATTAAAACGGTCTTATTGACGTCTGCCATAATCAATACGATGGAACCTATAAAAACTTTAAACCATGAGTATCGTCGATAACAAAAAAGCCTTCTTTGACTATTTTATTGAAGAACGCTATGAGGCCGGTCTCGTCCTTGAGGGGTGGGAGGTTAAGGCCATTCGTGCGGGGCGGGCTCAGATCAAAGAAGCGTATGTCGTGGTGCGCAATGCAGAGATTTTTCTAATCGGATCGCACATCAGTCCACTCTCCTCCACGTCGACCCATGTGCATGCAGATCCAACACGTACTCGCAAATTACTCCTCAACGAGGGTGAAATCCGTAAGCTGATCGGCAAGGTCGAGCAACGTGGCTATACCTTGGTGCCGCTCAATATGCATTTCTCCAAAGGGCGAGTGAAATGCGAAATTGGATTAGCGCGCGGCAAGAAACAACACGACAAGCGCGAGGCCAGCAAAGAGAAAGATTGGGAGCGTGAGAAGGCGCGCATTGTGCGCGGCCAACTCAGCTAGGGATTATTTGCCAAAAACTCCCAGGTCTGCACCACACTATCTGGGTTTAGGGAGATAGAGGTAATTCCTTTTTTGACCAACCACTTCGCAAAGTCTGGATGATCGGACGGGCCCTGACCACAAATGCCCACATACTTACCTTGCTTGACACACGCATCAATCGAGCGTTCGATCATAAATTCCACAGCGGGATCCCGTTCATCAAAATCAATTGCCAGTAACTCCATACCCGAATCACGATCCAAACCAAGCGTTAATTGGGTCATATCGTTTGAACCAATTGAAAATCCATCAAAATATTCTAAGAACTGATCAGCCAATATGGCATTAGACGGAATCTCGCACATCATAATAAGTCTTAGTCCGTTAACACCTCGCTTTAGACCTAGCGTTGCCATCATATCGATGACCCGTTTAGCCTGAGGAATCGTGCGTACGAATGGCACCATGATCTCTACATTATCAAGACCCATATCCTCACGAACCCGCTTCATGGCCGCACACTCTAGAGCAAAAGCCTCACCAAAGTCCTCCGAGACATAACGCGATGCACCCCTAAAACCAAGCATCGGGTTCTCTTCATCGGGCTCATAGCGCGATCCACCAATGAGCTTTTTGTACTCATTGGACTTGAAATCTGATAAACGCACAATCACGGGTTTGGGATAAAAAGCTGCTGCAATCGTTGAGACCCCCTCCACCAATTTATCTTCATAAAATGCTTTGGGGCTTGAATACCCGCGCGCAACACTTTCCACAGCTCGTTTGAGATCTGCATCAATATTGGGGTACTCCAATACGGCACGGGGATGAACACCAATGTAGTTATTGATAATGAACTCAAGACGGGCAAGGCCCACCCCTGCATTAGGCAGCTGACAGAAATCAAATGCCAATTGGGGATTGCCAATGTTCATTGTGATCTTCACAGGAATCTCTGGTAAGACGCCTCGTTTCACCTCAGTGACTTCAGTCTCGATCAAGCCATCATAGATCCGACCTTCATCACCTTCGGCGCAAGAGACAGTAACGACCGCACCATCCTGCAAGAGTTCTGTAGCGTTACTACAGCCTACGACCGCAGGAACACCTAACTCCCTGGCAATAATGGCAGCATGACAGGTCCGTCCACCGCGATTGGTCACAATCGCAGAGGCCCGTTTCATCACTGGCTCCCAATTGGGGTCGGTCATGTCGGCCACTAAGACATCACCGGGCTGCACCCGATCCATCTCGCTGGCATCCCGAATCACTCGCACTGGCCCACCACCAATCTTTTGTCCGATAGCGCGTCCCGTAGTAATGACTCGCGAGTTTCCTTTAAGCCGATAGCGTAATTCGACCTGACCAGCAGACTGGCTCTTTACTGTCTCGGGGCGCGCCTGCAGAATATAGATCTTGCCATCTTGGCCGTCTTTACCCCACTCGATATCCATGGGTCGACCATAATGATTTTCGATAATCACGGCATATTTTGCTAACTCGGTAATATCCTCATCCGAGATTGAGAAGCGATTACGTAGTTCCGGACTCACTTCAATGGTGTGTACCCGCTCCTTAGAACCTGCGGGAGCAAATTGCATTTGGATTAACTTCGAACCTAAGGATCTGCGAATAATAGCCTTCTTACCCTTGGCCAGGGTCTCTTTAAATACATAAAACTCATCCGGATTTACAGCGCCCTGCACCACGGTCTCACCGAGACCGTAACTGGAAGTAATGAAAACAACCCCCGGAAAACCCGACTCCGTATCTAAAGTAAACATCACCCCTGCTGCACCCGTATCTGAGCGCACCATGCGTTGCACACCCGCAGATAAGGCAACCTCAGCATGAGCAAAGCCTTTATGAACTCGATAAGAAATAGCCCGATCGTTATAGAGTGATGCAAAGACCTTCCGAATCTTATGGAGTACATCCTCAATGCCACTGACGTTGAGAAAGGTCTCTTGCTGACCTGCAAAGGAAGCATCTGGTAAGTCTTCAGCAGTCGCGGATGATCGCACTGCAAAAGATCCTATGCCAGAAGCATCTAAGGCCTTAAACGCTTCCCGAATCTCATTCTCTAATCGGGGTTGAAAAGACGCATTCTCAATCCAAGAACGAATCTCTGCACCAGCCTCAGCAAGGGCACGGACATCGTCTACATTTAATTGGACAAGGCGTTCAGAAATCTTACGATCGAGTTGATTGTGTTGCAGAAAATCACGAAATGCGAGGGAGGTGGTGGCAAATCCAGTTGGCACTCGCACACCCATTAAAGCCAATTGTGAAATCATTTCACCCAAAGAGGAATTTTTACCACCCACCGACTCAACATCGCCGACGCGCAACTCCTCAAAAGGCAAAACATAGGCGTTTTGCTTATTTTGCATAGACATAAAGACTCTCGTAAAAGTAAAAAAATGGGTTAAGTAGCGTCTATAAAATCGGGCATACTTGAATAAACAGTATTGTATTCGCTGCCCTTAATTGCCTATTTTTTAATCAATTAGAATTTCCCCATGCCCACCATGAATACCGATAATCCCCCAGTGTCACGCCTTGTTTATATCGTTTCGGATGGCACGGGAATCACGGCTGAGAACTTCAGTCAATCGATCTTGGCGCAATTTGAGGCAAGCTTTAAACAAATACGAATTCCTTTTGTGGACACGGTTGAAAAAGCACATGATGCCGTTATACAAATTAATGGGGCGAATCCCAAATACGGGCAGGCCATTGTCTTTACGACCCTAGTCAATCCCGAAGTTAACCAAGTGGTTGGCAAAGCGAATGCTCTGGTCTTGGATATGTTTCAGACCTTTGTGGCTCCGCTTGAGCAAACACTCGGTATGCGCTCAACCCATGCTATTAATCGCCTCCACCATAATGCCGATACGGATGCATACAAGAATCGCATTGAGGCCATCAACTACTCACTCGCTCACGACGATGGTCAATCCAATCAAAATCTAGCGGATGCTAATGTCATCTTAGTGGGCGTATCACGCGTCGGCAAAACCCCAACCAGTTTGTATCTAGCCATGCAGTACGGCTTGAAAGCGGCGAATTACCCATTGATACCAGAAGATTTTGAACGCGGACAACTCCCTAAAGACTTGCTACCCCATAAACAAAAAATTTATGGTCTCACCATTGATGCAGATCGTTTATGCGAGATACGCAATGAGCGTAGGCCAGGAAGTAATTACGCCAAACTAGAGAACTGCCGTTATGAGATTAATGAAGCAACTTCGATGATGCGTCGCGAGTCCATTCCATGGGTCTCTACTACGAGTAAATCGATTGAAGAGATTGCAACCACGATTTTGCAAGCAATCCGCTCCGATAAAAATATCCTAGGATAAGGAATCCAATTAGCTAGATCGCACCCTCAGAGTCTCATATAAACAGACTGCGGCAGCCGTTGCTACATTGAG
>DBCI01000044.1:12646-20931 GCA_002292975.1 Polynucleobacter sp. UBA962
CTTGAGACGCCTTGGCCTTCATTCCCAAAAATCCAGGCCACTGGCTTACTAAGTGTTTTACTGATTGAATATAAATTGTCTTTAGCATCCATGGTGGTAGCCAACAAAGATGATTCGATATTACTTGCCACATCATTAGCGCTCCAGCCCTCATAAAAATAGAGATGCCGATGCGCGCCCATAGCAGCACGGAGTACTTTAGGTGACCAAATATGAGCAGTTCCCGTTGTGCAAATAACTTGCCTGAAATGGGTCGCTAAGGCAGTACGCAAGATCGTGCCGACGTTACCAGCATCTTGAATAGCCTCGAGAATCAACACATCCCCTTTAATTGTCTGATGACCTACTTTGGCTTGCTCTAACTTGATCAGGCCCATGATGTGGGGAGCATTCTCCAGCTCACTAATCGAACTCCATAAGGTCTCATCTACCCAGTGGATTTGCGTATTGGGGCATTGTTCAAGATGACGCTCAATGAGGGTTGCGATTTCTGGATGGGTTTGAGCGTTTGGGCTTGTAATGAATGAATGAAGACGGGTGTCGCCCAACCATGTTTGCATGACATGGATGCCATCGAGAACAGCCTGTTGTTGCTCTATTCTTGCCTTTTGCCCCTTACTGCCAGAAAGTTGCAATTGTCGAATACGCTTGAGTAAAGCGTTATCCCGCGAGTAGATAATGTCGTCTTTAGCCACTAATTAAATTCCGAACGGGTGAGAAAGTCTGGCGATGCTCCACACAGGGTCCATACTGCTTAAGCGCCCGCATATGGACCTCTGTGGGATAACCCATATGCTGATTAAATCCATACTGGGGATACCGCAAGTGCAAAGCATGCATTTGCCGATCACGCGTTACTTTGGCAATGATCGATGCTGCCGAGATTGCGGGCTCCTTTGCATCCCCTTTTATGATGGCCTCACTAGCAATTGGTAATACTGGGCAACGATTACCATCAATTAATGCCTTACTAGGCCACTCACCCAAACCTTCCACTAAAGCCTCGACAGCTCGGCGCATGGCTAATAGAGTAGCTTGCAAGATATTGAGTTCATCAATCTCGCGAGGGCTAGCTTCTCCAACCCCCCAAGCTCTTGCTTTTTGCATAATTTCTATATAGAGCTCTTCACGACGTGCTGGCGATAATTTTTTAGAATCTCGCAAGCCTGTAATCGGCTGATTAGGATCCAAGACTACGGCTCCGGCAACCACAGAGCCCACTAAAGGCCCTCTACCAGCTTCATCAACACCGCAAATCCACAGAATACTCATTGAACAACCCCAGATCGTCTTAGGGTTTGCTCAATAACTTGGGCAACTAGTAAACCAGTGGGTCTTTTTAAACGAAGATGTAATTGTTCAAATCGAGTCTGCAGAGTCTGTACTGCTGCCGGTCGGTCTAGCCAAGACAAAACCGCATCAGCTAGCGCCCCTGGCTTTGCCGCATCTTGTAAGAGCTCGGGCACAACAAACTCACCACTCAAGATATTAGGTAGACCCACATATGGTAAATAACCTTGTCGCTTCATGATCTGCGCGGTTAACCAAGGTACCTTATATGAAATCACCATGGGCTTTTTCCAAAGAGCGGCTTGCAAAGTTGCTGTGCCACTGGCAATGAGGACGACATCCGCTGCAGCCAAAGCAAGATCGGCTTGACCATCCAACAATAACAGATCAATTTCTGGATGAGCGATCAATAGATTAGTGCGAAGGGATTCAATTGCAGGTCGCAAATGCGGTGTAGCGATTGGTACTACAAAGTGGAGTTTCTGACCCGCAAGACGCCCTGCTATCAGGGCAATAGTTTCGAAGAAAACAGGACCAATTAACTCAATCTCGGATGAACGACTACCCGGCAAAACTGCAATTACAAGGCCCTCAAGCCCACCATTCATTTTTTTCTTAGCAGCTGCGGTATCGACAATTTCTGGGATTTCACTGGCCATCGGGTGCCCTACATAGCTTGCGGCAATACCAGCTTTCTCATAGATCTCAGGCTCAAACGGAAATAAGCATAAGACTCGATCAACCGCGCGTTTTATTTTCTTAATACGACTGCCACGCCAGGCCCAGATCGAGGGAGAAACAAAATGAATCGTGGGGATTCCTGCTTCTTTTAAACGCAGCTCCACGCCTAAATTAAAGTCTGGGGCATCAATCCCCATAAAGAGATCGGGGCGTTGAGAATCTAGTAATTGCGCAATGAGCTCAGAGCGCAAACGTAAAATGGCCGGCAACTGTCTTAAGGCCTCAACATAACCTCGAACACTTAAGGTCTCCATGGGCCACAGTGACCGAAATCCCTCCGCCTGCATCGCTTTGCCACCAATACCATACACATCTAGCCCAGCCATCGATGGTATCTGCTGGAGGGCACTAAAGACCGGGGCTGCGATTAGATCCCCCGATGGCTCTCCCGCAACACAAGCCAGATTAGGCAAGACCAACTACCGAATAATGCCGCGCGTTGATGCGGCTAGGAATTGATGAAACTGCGTGAGCGCCTCTTGGGTCTGCTGATCTGCACTCTTAGCAATCATCGCATGGATTGCAAGCTTCGCTTCCTCAAAACTGAGGCCATCTTTATAGAGAACTTTATACGCAGCCCGTAGTTCCAACACACACTCTGGCGAATAGCCTCGACGCTTTAAACCTTCCACATTAATGCCATGAGGCTGGGCTTTATCACCAGCAGCCATTACAAAGGGCGGGATATCTTGTACCAAGGCAGATGCACCACCCAGCATTGTATGAGCACCAATCCGGACAAACTGATGAACCCCCGACATACCGCCCATAATGGCCCAGTCACCGACTTGTACATGGCCTGCAATTTGTGCATTACTCGAGAAAATGGTGTGATTGCCAATTTGACAATCATGCGCAATGTGGACGTAAGCCATGATCCAGTTATCGTTGCCGATCCTAGTGATTCCCTTATCTTGAGAAGTTCCTGTATGAATCGTCGTGAACTCACGAATTGTATTGCGATCGCCGATGATTAATTGAGTAGGCTCACCCCGGTACTTCATATCTTGGGGTTCGCCACCGATGGCAGCAAAATGGCCAATCCGATTCTCCTTGCCCAAGGTGGTATGACCTTCGACAACGCTATGTGAGCCGACTATGCAACCCGAACCCATTGTGACGTGAGCCCCAATCACTGCGTAAGGACCAATCACCACGTCATCGGCTAGTTGTGCATTGCTATCTACGATGGCAGATGCATGGATCGTGGCCATTAGTTACCCTTCTTGCGCACTGCGCAAGTGATTGCTGCCTCGGCTGCTAACTCGTCATTGACTGTCGCCTTCACCTGAAACTTATAAATACCGGCCTTGCCACGCTCAAAGTTAGCATGCAACATCAATTGATCACCGGGCAAGACAATCCGTTTGAAGCGCGCACCATCAATGCCAGCGAAGTAGTAAACATCTTCGGGATCGTGTGCCTCGGAGAAGGTCAGCAATGCTGCTGTTTGGGCCAAGGCTTCAATAATTAATACGCCTGGCATCACCGGATAGTCTGGGAAATGCCCCTGAAAAAAAGGTTCATTCATGGTGACATTTTTAAGAGCTTTGATTGTTTTTCCGGGCTCGATCTCTAATACACGATCGACTAATAAAAATGGATAGCGGTGGGGCAATAGCCGCAAAATTTTGTTGATATCAATCGCTGATGTCTGACTCATAAACGCTTCCAATGTAGTAATACTTCCGTGTTGCCCGAATCAATCTGTGTAACCTTGAACCTCTAAGACTTTGGATCCTTTTTTTCAAGGTCTCGTATCCGTTGTCGTATTTTATCCAGTCCGCGCAAGATAGCTGCATTCTTTTCCCAAAGGGCATGAGGCATCGATGGAAAGACGCCAGTTAAATGGGTACCGGGCTCTAGTATCGAGCGGATGACTGCAGTGCCCCCTGAAATCGTAGTTCGGTCAGCAATCGTTAAATGGCCTGCAAAATTAGCATTTCCACCAATTACACAGTAGTTACCAATCGTGGTGCTACCAGCAATCGCTGCGCATCCCGCGATGACCGTATGCACCCCAACACTCACGTTATGGGCGATTTGCACCTGATTATCGATTTTGCAACCATGGCCGATAATTGTATTAGCCATCGCACCCCGATCAATCGTGGTACACGCACCAATCTCAACATCATTACCAATACAAACAGCTCCTGTTTGCGGAATCTTGACCCATTCACCACCTTGGGCAGAAAAGTCCGGGGCAAAACCAAAGCCGTCGGCACCAATCACCGCACCACTATGAATAATGCAACGATCGCCAATCTCACATGCCGCATAGATCGATACATTCGGATAAATTAGGGAGTCATCACCAATGACGGTATTAGCACCTAAGCTAATATGCGCAAGCAAAGTAACCCGCTCCCCCAAACGAACATTTGGACCAATCTGGACAAAAGGGCCAATATGACAGGAGCTTGGAATTACTGCGCTTGAATCAATCACTGCCATTGGACTGATTGCAGGGGAATGAGTTGAAGCGCTTTCTTTGGCAAACCATTGCGCTATCCGCGCAAACGTTGCGTACGGATTTTTAGAGAGGAAATACACTCGACTTGCAGAATGCTTGCCCTGCTCTTGCAGATAGCTTAGATCAGCTTGACTAACAATCAAAGCGCCCGCTTGACTCTCGATCGCCGCTTGGCGGTAGAGTGGATTTGATAGAAATGAAATTTGATCGGCTTTAGCCGTTTCCAGAGGAGCGAGCCCTCTCAATCGGCAGGAACCATCCCCCACCAAGCTCGCATGAAATTGTTCGGCCAGCTCGATGGCGGTAGGCATAGGATTACTTAAGGTTATTAAGGGCCTTAATCACTTCATCCGTAATATCAAGTCTGGGATTAAGGTATGCAGGAGATTCTTGAAAAATCACATCAATTTTTCGTTGTTCGGCAATTTGACGAAGGGCGACACTGGCTTTCTCTGCAATCTTCGCCCGTTCTTCAGCATTACGTTGAGCCGCATCATCATTGAGCTCACGATTTTTTCTTTGAAGATCACGATCAAAATCAGCCAACTCCCGCTGCTTCCGAATTCGCTCTGCTTCTGGCATTACTGCCGCATCACGGTCTAACTTCTCGGCAGTTGCCTTAATTTTTTGCGCACCATCTCTAATCTCATTTTGACGTTTGGCAAATTCATTTTGGAGTCTTGCCTGCGCTGCTTTAGCCATATTGGACTCGACAAAAATCTTTTCTGCGTTTACAAACGCAATGCGCGCTCCCACGTCTTGGGCTGACACCATTGAACCAAACAGAGCCATAATGGCAACCGTTCCTAATTTAGCCCAATTTGTGATGGATACTTTTCTCATTTTTTCTTTCCTTACCTTTAAAACGCTGTACCGACCTGAAACTGCAATCTCTGAATATTATCGTTAGCTTGTGCATTGATTGGAATACCGTAGCTAAATTTTAAGGGGCCCAATGGTGATATCCATGATAGACCGACGCCATAGGAATATCGCAAGACCAAATTAATGGTTTGGAAGGTGTTACCACCATCCACAAAACCAAAAAGTCGCAAGGTCTTATCTACCCCAGAGCCTGGAACTGGGAAGGTGTACTCCACATTGGTCACAATCTTCGATTGACCGCCCGTTGGCAACCAAGTTCCAACAGTAGTGTTGTAATACTGAGGTCCTAAAGACCCGGGTGCATAGCCCCTCACGGATCCAATACCACCCACAAAGTAGTTCTTGGTAATTGGAAAAGGTTTACTTCCATAACCTTCTCCATAGCCAATCTCACCATTGAAGGACAAGATGTTCCCCTTGGAAAAGGAATGGTAAAGCTGATATTGGGCATTCAATTGATAAAACAATAGATTACCAAGGGGCGTACCTACCTCGCCAGACAATCTTTGCAGGGATCCTTTGGAAGGTATTAAGGCGCTATCTCTACCATCGCGCGCCCAACCAACTGTCGCTGGAATACTATAGGTTTGAACCCGACCGCCAGGGGGAGTTGTAACGCCCCACGCATTTGCATAGTCTTGATAAGGCTGCGGTGTGTTTGTAGTAACATTAATTTCATACATCTCAAAGCCGCTACCAAAGAAAACTCGATCAACTTCCGTATAGGGAACTCCAAACTTTAAGTTAGTACCGACTGATTTAATTTGGTATTCAGTATCCCCAACGTAATACAGGGGCTTGCTCAAACGATAGAATAAGTCGGTATAGCGACTAATACCATTTTCTGTGAAGTAGGGGTCATATTGAGAGATAGCCAAGGATTGATTGACTTTACCCAGTGCGAAATTTAATCCAATACTCGTTCCCGTTCCAAAGGCATTCTCTTGATTGATACCAGCTGATAAAATTAATTTCTCAGTGGATGAAAATCCAGCGCCAAGCGAGATCGCCCCGGTTGGCTTTTCCTCTACTTTCACATTTACATCTACCTGATCTGGTGATCCAGGGACATCGGCAGTTGTAATCTCACTATCCTTTACATAGCCCGTTCGATTAATCCGCTCTTTCGATAAGCGGATTTTTTCACTATCAAACCACGAGCTCTCAAACTGGCGCATCTCGCGCCGAATCACTAAATCACGCGTTTTCGCATTACCAGTAATTTCTACCTTGCGGACATAAACGCGCCGTCCAGCATCAACCACCAAGGTGATATCAACCTCACTAAGATCGCGGCGGATATCGGGTTGTGGATTAATCACCGCAAAGGCATATCCATAAGAACCTAATTTTTCAGATATTGCTTTGGTACTCTCGGCTAATTTAGCCGAAGAGAAAGTTTGACCTGACTTGACCGTTAATAAAGATTGGAATTCCTTTTCTTTACCCAATAGCTCACCGGCCAAACTAATATTCTTCATCGTAAATTTATTGCCTTCACGAATGCTGATAGTGAGGTAAATATCTTTCTTATCAGGAGTAATGGAAACTTGTGTTGATTCAATTACAAACTCAAGATAGCCACGATTTAAGTAATAAGAACGAATGGTTTCTAAATCAGCAGTCAGTTTTTGCTTGGAATATAAGTCATTTTTGGAGTACCAGGACAGCCATCCCCCCGTTTGTAATTGCATCTCACCCCGCAAGGTGCTTTCACTAAAAGCTTTATTGCCGATAAAGTTAATATCTTTGATTTTGGCACTTGGGCCTTCATCAATATTGAAAAAGATGGCAACCTGATTACGCGCTCCGGGCGTTACTGTAGTTACTACCTCCGCAGCAAATAAGCCTTTACTAACATACTGGCGCTTAAGCTCTTGCTCTGCTTTGTCGATAAGCGCTTTGTCATAGAAACGGGCATCAGCCACGCCAACAGTGCGCAAGGATTTACGGACTACCTCTGGGTCAAATTCCTTCATCCCTGTGAACTCGATTCGCGAGATGGTTGGGCGTTCCTCCACAATCACAATTAAGACATCGCCTTGCGCCTGTATCTGTACATCGCGAAAGAAACCTGTGGCATACAGAGCCTTAATCGAATCCGCTGCTTTCTCACTCGTAAAGCGCTCACCTACTTGAACAGGTAAGTAACTAAATACTGTTCCAGGCTCCACCCGTTGCAAACCCTCTACCCGAATATCTTTGACCACAAAAGGTTCTGCGGCATACAAAGACTTCAGGGGAACGCCTACTAGCAAAACTAGGGACGCAAGCAAAAAGATAGATTGCTTCAGAAGTATTGATAGGTAACTATTTGAACTTAGCATCAGGACGGAAAAAATCGTTGTAGGTCATTAAAAACAGCAAAGATAGTCAAGGCAATGATCAATATAAAGCCAAATTTTTGAAAGATCCCTTGGAGCTCAATCGACAAGCGTTTTCCAGAGACCATCTCCCATGCATCATACAGTAGCTGACCCCCATCGAGCATGGGTAAAGGCACTAGATTGAGTAAGCCAATACTGATACTCAGGAGTGCCAAAAAGGACAGAAAGGGCTGCCAGCCAAATTGAGCTGACTTACCGGCCATATCTGCAATACTGATCGGGCCACTCAGTTGCTTTAGGGAGGTTGACCCCGTAATTAAGCCCACCATCATGCGGGTAGAGACCTTAGTGATCAACCAGACCCGCTCACCTGCATAAATCAAGGCGTCGATAGGATCAAGCTGTAACTCAAACCAAGTCGATTCTCCTTGGGCATTTTTACCTGGCATTGGTAATATCCCTAAACGAGCAAATGGGTCTGTATCTGGCGTTAACCGCGGCAAGCTCTCAGCTCTCACTTGCACGATATGCTTCTCACCGGTCTCTGATTCCAACTCTAAGGAAAA
>DBCI01000044.1:21034-38560 GCA_002292975.1 Polynucleobacter sp. UBA962
CCAGCTTCATTGCCAAGATCTCATCGCCAGCTTCCATATCCAATTGCGCGGCTAAGGTTTGCTGGGCCGGCGCCTTGATTTGAGCAGGCAGTTGCTGTACGCCGCTAATGTAAATCAATGCTAGTAGCAGAATCGCTAAAAGAAAATTTGCTAGAGGGCCGGCGGCCACGATAAAAGAACGCTGCCACAAAGGTTGCGTATCAAAGGCGTGCACCCTATCCTCATCACTAATGGCTTGCTCGGTATCCCGCCCATCGAGTAATTTGACATAACCCCCCAAGGGAATCGCAGCGATGACCCATTCAGTTTGTGATTTCGATTTAATGGTCAATAGTGGTTTACCAAAACCCACCGCAAAGCGAAGCACCTTCACCCCACACAAACGGGCTGCACTGTAATGACCAAACTCATGAAAACTCACCAAAATACCGATGGTGACCAGAAAATATAGAAGAGTTGAAAGAGCTTCCATGAGCTAGCCCTCTACCAAGGAGATGGAGGCGAGCTCACGTGCTTTACGATCAGATTCCAATACATCCTCGATCGATAGGGCTGGTTTACTCTCCAGTTGATTGAGGGTAGCCTCAACCACTTGTGCAATGCGAAGATAGGGCAACTTACCAGTCAAAAACGCAGCTACTGCGATTTCATTAGCGGCATTGAGTATGGTGGGGCTTGTACCGCCCTGCTTAGCCGCAGCAAAGGCAAGCGCTAGACAGGGAAAACGTTTTAAGTCAGGTTCCATAAAATGCAGTCCCGATAATTGCGTTAGATTGAGGGGGGTAACTCCTGCATCAATACGGTTGGGCCACGCTAGACCAAATGCAATCGGAGTCCGCATATCAGGCTGGCCTAATTGAGCCATCACCGAACCATCGCGGTAGCGCACCATCGAATGCACCACACTCTCCGGATGAATCAATACTTTTATTTTCTCTAAGGGAAGACCAAACAACCAATGAGCCTCAATCACCTCTAAGCCTTTGTTCATCATCGTCGCCGAGTCTACTGAAATCTTTCGTCCCATCACCCAATTTGGATGAGCGCAGGCTTGGTCTGGGGTAATAGTAGCCAGGTCCTCCAATGGAGTATTTCGGAATGGCCCGCCAGAGGCAGTCAACCAGATCTCCTCAACACCCAGCAACTCTTTCATACTGGGGGTGTGCATTGCGCTCATAAACTGCGGAGGCAAGCATTGAAAAATAGCATTGTGTTCACTATCGATCGGGAGTAACTCTGCGCCACCCTCACGAGCTGCGTTCATAAATAGATCGCCCGACATGACCAAAGCTTCTTTATTGGCAAGCAATACGCGTTTTCCTAACTGGGCAGCGCGCAATGTGGGTAAGAGCCCTGCGGCACCGACGATGGCTGCCATGACCGTATCGCATGCACTCTCTGCTACAGCAGCAATCAATCCTTCTTGGCCAAACAACACAGTGGTGGCTGAGCCCTTATCTCGCAAAAGTGCAGAGAGGGCTTGAGCATCTTTAGCGGTTTTTAATACCGCAATAGCCGGTTTGAACTCCAAACACTGGAGAGCAAGCCGATCGATTTGTTGACCGGCCGTTAAAGCCATTACCTTAAATTGCTCTGGATGAGCTCGCACCACATCCAATGTGTTCATGCCGATCGATCCAGTCGATCCCAAAATACAGAGGTGGCGGGTCTTTATAGAATTGGTCATAGCAAGGTCAGAATAGCAAGGTTTATGCTCTTACCATGATGGAGAATAAAGTAGCTAATGGCATCACCGGCAATAAAGCATCCACCCGATCTAAAAATCCCCCATGACCTGGTAACAAATGACTGCTGTCTTTGACCTTAGCCAGGCGCTTTAATTGCGACTCAAAAAGGTCTCCCAGAACACTAAAGAGAACCAATATTGCGGTCATCAATAGCATCGCTGCCCAGCCCCATTTGGCCTGCCAGGTTCCAAAAAGGGTCTCGCTGGGTGGAAAATATGTAGCGCATAGAATTGCATAGACAAGGCAAAGTGCAAGGCCGCCAAGCGCTCCCTCTTTCGACTTCCCGGGACTAATTTGGCTGGCCAATTTATGTTTCCCAATAGCCCGGCCCACAAAGTAAGCGCCAATATCTGCAAGCCAAACCAAGAGCATGGCGCTCAGCAACCAAAGGAGGCCAATTTCTCGTAAAACATCGAGTGATAGCCAAGCAGCGGGCAAAATAATGAAACCAAGAACACTGAATATAAAGCGCCAACGCGGCAAAGATAGATGCAAGCCTTGCGACAGTACGAATGGCATACCGAATAGCCAGAAGGCTAGCGCAATACTTAATAGTGCGATTTCAATTGAGGGTTCTGCACTTAGCCACAGAAGTACTACGATGACCGCACAAATTAAGGCATAGATATAAGCAGACCGATTTGCATTGGGAGTAATCAAACGACTCCACTCCCATGCTGCTGCCACCAGCATCATAAAGAATAGCGCGGAGAGATAAACAGGGGGAAGTAGGAATAGCACTGGCAATAAAATTGCCAACATAATCAGTGCTGTTATGACGCGTGTCTTAAGCATCCAAACTATACTGCGTCACTTAAGGGCAAGGTGTTCGATTCGTCTGCAAGTTGTGCACTAGTGCGGCCAAAACGTCTCTCCCGTTGCGCATACCAAGCAAAGGCGGCCTGTAACTGCGTGGCATCAAAGTCTGGCCACAAAGTATCCGTGAAATATAGTTCTGTATAGGCCAGTTGCCATAGGAGAAAATTACTCACTCGCTGTTCACCACCTGTACGAATAAACAAATCTGGTTCAGGTGCATAGGCCATCGATAAATGCGGCAGAAGCAGTGATTCCGTTAGGTCAGTAGCTTGCAAATGCGGATTAGCAATCAATGCTTTTTGCATCGCCTGCAAAATATCCCAGCGACCACCATAGTTTGCTGCAATCGTCAGAGTTAAGCGCTTGCAGTCCTTAGTTTTATCTTCCGAGAACTCAACCATTTCAGTAATGGCAGTCCCGAAGCGGCTAAGATCACCAATCATCTTCAAACGGATATTGTTTTCAGCAAGACGAGCTACTTCCTTACGCAAGGATTTGAGGAATAGCTTGGTCAGAAATCCCACCTCTTCTGGGGGTCTGCGCCAGTTTTCAGAGCTAAAGGCAAATAGAGTGAGGTATTGCACATTTTGGCGCACGCACTCTTCAACGATTTTACGGACTGCTTCGAGACCTTCTGAATGACCAGCAACCCTGGGCATAAAACGCTTTGTGGCCCAACGCCCATTGCCGTCCATAATGATGGCGACATGGCGAGGAATAGCTCCAACCGCGGGGACTGCGAGCGTAGAGCTTGTATTTTCTTGGCTCATTCGACAGGCTCACGACGGTTAAACCGTCATGATTTCCTTATCCTTCTCAAGCACTAATTTATCAACATCCGTTACATAGCGGTCAGTCAGTTTCTGAATCTCATCTTGCGCACGACGCTCTTCATCCTCAGAAATCTCTTTATCTTTAACGAGGCGCTTGAGGTGCTCATTCGCATCACGACGTAGATTACGAATCGCTATCTTCGTCTCTTCACCTTCAGACTTCACTACCTTCGTTAACTCCTTACGACGCTCTTCCGTTAACGGAGGCATTGGTACCCGAATCACAGCCCCTTGGGTGGCTGGATTTAAACCCAGATCAGAATCACGAATGGCTTTCTCAACCACCGCAACCATATTTTTTTCCCATGGCGTGACATTGATGGTTCTGGCATCCGCTAAACCAAGATTGGCGACTTGGGATATTGGTGTAGGATTACCGTAGTAATCCACCATGATGTGTTCCAAAATTCCGGGACTCGCGCGCCCCGTTCTAATTTTTGCGAGATTAGCCTTAAACGTCTCAATCGACTTCTGCATCTTTTGATCTGCATTGGTCTTTATTTGTGAAGCAGACATACCGCTCTCCTTTTTATACGTGTACTAGAGTACCTTCTGGCTCACCCCGCACAACGCTTAATAAAGCGCCGGGCTTGAGTATTGAAAATACCCGAATTGGTAATTTTCGATCACGACACAAAGCAAATGCAGTTGCATCCATTACTTGCAAATTTTTAATTAAGGCTTCATCAAAGGTGATGGTGGAATACAAGGTTGCATTTGGATCTTTATTAGGATCACTGCTATATATACCATCGACCTTCGTGGCTTTCAGCATAACTTCAACACCCATCTCAGCCGCACGAAGTGCAGCTGCAGTATCAGTTGTAAAGAATGGATTACCAGTGCCGGCAGCAAAGATAACAACCTTACCTTCTTTCATGGCCCGAATTGCACGTGGTCGAATATAGGGCTCTACCACCTGATCCATCCGCAGAGCAGACTGTACGCGGGCTTCAACTCCCTTTTGACGAAGAGCATCTTGCAAGGCCAGTGAGTTCATCATCGTGGCCAACATACCCATGTAATCGGCAGTGGCGCGATCCATACCAGCCGCACCGCCTGCCACCCCGCGGAATATATTTCCCCCACCAATCACAATCGCGATCTCTACACCAAGGCTGAGCACTTGTGCGATTTCAGTGACCATTGAATCAATCGTTTTGGGATTAATTCCATAGGCATCTTCACCCATTAGGGCTTCGCCAGATAACTTCAGAAGAACGCGTTTGTATCCTGGCATAGGGCTTAAGCAGTAGCCTTTGCAGCAGCAACTTGGGCAGCAACCTCAGCAGCAAAATCATCTTGACGCTTCTCAATGCCTTCGCCGACGACGAATAAGCTAAATGACTTAATGCTTGTGTTGGCAGCTTTTAGCATTTGTTCTACTGTTTGCTTATCGTTCTTAACAAAAGCCTGATTCAGAAGCGATACTTCTTTCAGGTATTTTTGTACTGATCCCTCAACCATTTTTGTCGCAATCTCAGCAGGTTTGCCGGACTCAATTGCTTTTTGTTCCGCAATTTTTCGCTCCATGGCAATGTTCTCTGCAGGCACATCAGCAGTCGATAACGATACAGGCTTCATGGCAGCAATATGCATTGCCACATCTTTAGCAGCAGTAGCATCACCCTCATACTCCACCATCACACCAATACGATTGCCGTGGAGATAGGAAACCAACTGACCGCCACCCGCAAAGCGCTTAAAGCGGCGTGGGTTCATGTTCTCACCAATCTTGCCAATCAACTCAGAACGAATTGCTTCAACCGTTTTGCCATCCAAAGGCAAAGTAGCTAAAGCACTACCATCGGCAGGATTTTTCTCGGCGACTAACTTGGCGCAACCATTACTAAATGCCAGAAAATCATCGTTCTTCGAAACGAAATCGGTTTCACAGTTCACTTCCAATAAGGCGCCAGTGTTGCCATGAATATAGGAAACAATTACACCCTCAGCTGTGACACGAGATGCTGCTTTGCTTGCTTTGCTGCCTAACTTAACCCGCAGAATCTCTTCTGCTTTGGTCATATCGCCATCGGCTTCTGTCAAAGCTTTTTTGCACTCCATCATGGGGGCGTCGGTCTTGGCACGGAGTTCGCCAACCATCGCTGCGGTAATCGCGGGCATTAGTCTACCTTCCCTTCTTCAATAAACTCTTCTTCACCCTCTTTAACCGACTCAAGAACTTGTTGTACTGCATTTGCCTTACCTTCAAGAATTGCATCGGCAATCCCACGGACATACAAGACAACTGCCTTACTGGAATCATCATTACCGGGAACGATGTAATCAACGCCTTCTGGAGAGTGATTGGTATCCACAATAGCGATCACGGGGATACCCAATTTGTTCGCTTCGGTGATGGCAATCTTGTGATAACCAACGTCGACGATAAAAATAGCATCGGGCACACCATTGAGATCCTGAATCCCGCCGAGTGATTTTTGTAATTTATCGAGATCGCGCTCGTTCGTAAGCGCTTCTTTCTTAGAAAGTTTTTCCCAGTCGCCTGCTTCTTTAGCTACGGTCATATCTTTTAAGCGCTTAATTGAACCCTTTACAGTTTTAAAGTTCGTTAAAGTGCCGCCTAACCAACGGCTATCCACATAAGGCATACCGGCACGTGCCGCCTCCTCTGCAATAACCTCACGCGACTGGCGCTTGGTACCGACAAAGAGAACAGTGCCACGGTTAGAGGCAACTTGACGCACAAATTTCAGAGCGTCCTGAAACATTGGCAGAGTCTTCTCTAAATTGATGATATGAATTTTGTTGCGATGACCAAAAATATAAGGGGCCATCTTGGGGGACCAGAAGCGAGTTTGGTGACCAAAATGGCACCCAGCTTCCAGCATTTCACGCATTGTCACTGACATTACAATCTCCTAAGGGTTGGTTCTAAGGTCAAGTCCTGACTGCGCTTAAAAGCGCCACCCTGGATGGCTTGACCTGAAATTTCGCCCCCACGATGAGGACGATTAGTAAATTATACCTTAAATATCAGTCATCTAGTGAGCTCGAGAGGAAGCCCAAGTAGAGATATTCAGCCATAATACAAGCTATGCACAGCATATTTACTGATGAAAAGGACCTGCAAGGGATGCGTGAGGCTGGTCGGCTCGCCAGCGAGGTCCTGGATTACATCACACCATTCATTAAGCCGGGGGTTAGCACTGGTGAATTAGACCGACTTTGTCATGCCTATATGAAGGACGTGCAAAAGACTATTCCGGCGCCACTCAACTATCAACCACCGGGCTACCCACCCTTTCCTGCTGCCATTTGCACCTCGGTGAACGATGTCATTTGCCACGGCATCCCAGGCGATAAGGTGCTCAAAAATGGGGATGTCGTTAATCTCGACATTACTGTAATCACCCAAGCAGGTTACTACGGGGATACCAGCAGGATGTTCAGTGTTGGTGAGATTTCAATTATGGCGGCACGCCTGAATCAAATTACTTTTGAATGTATGTGGCTTGGTATTGCACAAGTGAAGCCAGGCACCCGTCTGGGTGATATTGGTTATGCTATTCAAACGCATGCAGAAAACGCAGGGTACTCCGTGGTTCGCGAGTATTGTGGTCATGGTATTGGCAAGGTCTTTCATCAAGACCCGCAAATCTTGCACTACGGTAAGCCTGGAACAGGTGAGGCTCTTGAAGAAGGCATGACCTTTACGATTGAGCCCATGATCAATGCAGGACGGCGCGAGATCCGCACCATGCCCGATCAATGGACTGTCAAAACGAAAGATCGCAGCCTATCCGCGCAATGGGAACATACGATTTTAGTGACGCGCACCGGTGTCGAGGTATTAACCTGGTCAGACGGCACTCCAAAAGCACCTGCCTGTGTGGGTCAATTGCACTATCGTCCTAATCCCGTCGCCGCTTAGATCTTTGCTGCTAATGGGTAGCCAATGAATTTAAGTGCCAATCTACCCCAAGATGCAAGAGCGTTAGCCTGCTCTGAATTTCTACAGCATCAGAATGTATCTAAACTCATGCAAAAGCTGAGCCAGGCTACCGATGCATTGCTCTTGCAACTTTGGAATGAATCTGGCTTGCATCATGATGCCGCCTTATTGGCTGTGGGTGGCTATGGACGCGGCGAGCTATTTCCTTACTCAGATATCGATATTTTGATCCTGCTCGATGATCAATCAAGTAGCAACGATCAACATATACCAAGCAATATTGAGAAATTTATTGCACGTTGCTGGGACTCTGGTCTAGAAATCGGCTCGGCCGTTCGATCTTTATCAGAGTGCTTATCAGAAGCTGCGGGAGATATTACGATCCGCACCTCTGTCCTAGAGGCTCGCCTAATTGGTGGTAATCGCGAATTATTTAAACACTTCAAAGGTAATTTAGAAGAAGCAATGGAGCCTAAAGCATTTTTTCAGGCAAAGCTCTTAGAGCTTCAACAACGACACTATAAATACCAGGAAACTCCTTATGCTCTCGAACCAAACTGCAAAGAAAGTCCAGGCGGTTTACGTGATCTACAAATTATCCTGTGGGTAAGTAAGGCGGCTGGGCTTGGTCATAGTTTTATAGATCTTCATAAAAAAAGTCTAATTACTGCCCGTGAACTAAAAGAGCTGAATCGTAATCAAAAACTCCTGCAAACGATTCGGGCCAACCTGCACCTCTTAGCTAAGCGTCGACAGGATGTCTTGGTATTTGATTTACAGGCAGCACTTGCTAAACAATCCGGCATCCAACAAGACTCCTCGCGCTTGGCTAGCGAAGAACTCATGCGGCATTACTATTGGGCCGCAAAGGCAGTCAGTCAGCTGAATACTATTCTGATGCAAAACATCGAGGCCTTACTGTTTCCAAATGAGGCACGAACCACACACCCGATTCCTGGCGATGGTAATGAGATGTTTATTGAGAGGCAAGGTCTACTCGATATTGTTGATCCAAACCTTTATCAAAAACATCCTGAAGCAATATTACAAACTTTCTTGATCTTTGCACAAAATCCAGCCATCACTGGTTTGTCAGCAACTGTTTTTAGAGCGCTGTATAACGCTCGACAATTAATGGATGCGACCTGGCGGAAAGATCCCAGAAATCGTGCAAGGTTTATGGAGTTACTCAAATTACCTGATGGAGTTACCACCGCATTTCGTTTAATGAATCAAACTAGTGTACTGGGTCGATACCTACCATCATTTCGGCGCATCGTAGGGCAAATGCAACATGATCTATTTCATGTCTATACCGTTGATCAACATATCCTGATGGTCTTGCGCAATGTTCGGCGCTTCATGATTATTGAGCATACCCACGAGTTCCCAGTGTGTAGCAAGCTGATCGCCAGCTTTGAAAAGAATTGGATTATTGTCTTAGCAGCCCTTTTTCATGATATTGCCAAGGGGCGCGGCGGAGACCATTCCGAACTCGGAAAAAAAGATGCGCGTCTCTTTGCGAAAGAGCATGGGCTTTCTGCTGATGAGACTGAGCTCTTAGTATGGCTCGTCGCAGAGCATCTTACGATGAGTCAGATTGCACAAAAACAAGATATTACTGATCCTGATGTAATTACTGCTTTTGCAAAACGTATGCGTGACGAGCGTCATCTCACTGCCCTGTATTTACTGACTGTAGCGGATATTCGGGGGACCAGTCCAAAGGTTTGGAATGCCTGGAAAGGAAAATTACTGGAGGATCTCTATCGAGCCACCTTACGAGTCCTCGGCGGTGCTAAGCCAGATCCGTCATCGGAGTTAATCCAGAACCAAGAGGAGGCCTATCGGCAGCTCCGACTCTTTGGTATTGAGGATAGCGCATGCAATGCATTATGGAAACAACTCGATGTTGCTTTCTTTTTAAGACAAGAAGCGGGAGATATTGCGTGGCTTACACGCCATCTGTTTAACCATGTTGATGCTGAAAAGCCAATTGTGCGTGGCCGCCTCTCACCGGCCGGCGAGGGTCTGCAAATCGCCGTATATGTAAAAGATCAGGCGGATTTATTTGCTCGGATCTGTGCCTATTTTGAGCGTCATAACTTCTCGATTTGGGATGCCAGAATCCATACGACAAAGCATGGCTACGCTTTGGATACCTTCCAGATCTCAGGAAGTCATTTGGTCGAGGACGGAGGTAGCTATCGTGATCTGATTCAGCTCGTTGAGTATGAACTCGCGGAATCCATTCAAAAATCAGCCCCCTTACCAGAGCCCAATATTGGTCGTCTCTCGCGTCAATCCAAAAGTTTTCCAATCCAAGCTAGAGTGAGCTTGCAACCCGATGAACGCAATCAATACTTTGCTCTCACTCTCTCAGCATCAGACCGTTCTGGTCTGTTATATGCGGTTGCCAAGGCCTTAGCAAAACACCATGTTTCTTTACATACTGCCCGCATTAATACCCTTGGGGAGCGAGTGGAAGACATTATGTTGCTTGATGGTACCAACTTGAGTAAGAATCCTAAGTTACAGATTCAGCTTGAAACAGAATTGCTAGAGGTCTTAGCGGCCTAAGATTTTCATTAAAGCGTCCTCATCCAGTATGGGGATGCCTAGCTCATTAGCTTTCTCCAACTTACTTCCAGCGTCAGATCCAGCAACAACATAAGAGGTTTTCTGAGACACCGAGCCTGCCACTTTTGCGCCTGCTGCTTCGAGTAAAGCCTTTGCTTGATCGCGTGACATCGTTGGCAATGTACCCGTAAGAACAAAGGTCTTACCACTCAGATCAACACTAGCAATTTGCTCTTCCACCTGAAACTCAATCCCTGATGCTAATAATTGTTCGATGACCTCTCGATTATGGCTCTCCGACATAAAACTGATGATGGAGTTTGCTACTACTGGACCCACATCATTAACCGTAAGAAGATCTTCCATCTGTGCATCCATGAGGGCCTGCATTGTTCCAAAATACTTAGCCAAATCTTTAGCAGTGCTTTCCCCCACATGGCGAATACCCAGGCCAAAGATAAAGCGTGGCAAGCTTGTACTCTTGGATTGTGCAATCGATCGAATCAAATTATCTGCAGACTTATCACCCATCCGCTCTAAATTCGCTAAGGCAGAAAAGCCTAAGCGGTAGAGATCAGCAGGGGTTCTAACCAAATTGAGATCAACGAGCTGATCGACAATTTTGTCACCGAGCCCCTCAATGTCCATGGCGCGACGATGAGCAAAATGAAGTAAGGCTTGCTTACGTTGGGCGGCACAAAATAGACCACCGCTACACCTTGCTATTGCTTCATCAACCAAACGCTCGATGTGGGAATCACAAATTGGGCATCGGCTTGGAATTTCAAATGGCTGGGTGTGCTGCGGTCTTCGATCTAAAACGACCGAAACCACTTCCGGAATGACATCTCCTGCTCGACGCACAACAACCGTATCACCCACCCGTACGTCCTTACGACGGACCTCATCCTCATTATGAAGTGTGGCATTAGTGACAGTAACACCGCCAACAAGCACTGGAGATAGCCGAGCAACCGGTGTAATCGCACCAGTTCGACCAACCTGAACGTCTATACCCAAAACAGTCGTGATCTCCTCTTGGGCTGGGTATTTATGAGCAATCGCAAACCGCGGTGCGCGCGAGACAAATCCCAAGGTGTTTTGTTGACTAAACGAATTCACCTTATAGACAACGCCATCAATCTCGTAAGGTAACTGATTGCGCTTTCTTCCAATTTCTTGATAAAACTGATTGAGGCCCTCTACAGAACTTACCACCCGCCGCTCCTGACAAACAGGAAGCCCAAGCTCTACGTAGTGATCAAGTAACTGACTATGGGTCTTGGGAAGCCAATTAATAGGCTCAAAGGCGCCAAGGCCATAGGCAAAGAAACTTAAAGGTCGCTTTGCCGTAATCTTGGAGTCAAGTTGTCGCAAACTCCCCGCAGCAGCATTACGAGGATTTGCAAATTCTTTTTCTCCAAGAGTTGCAGCGTATTTATTCATCTTCTCAAAATCGTCGCGATGCATGAATACCTCGCCACGCACCTCCAGAACATCCGGAATCTTCTTCCCAGTTAAGCGCAATGGAATAGCGCGGATGGTGCGGATATTGACTGTGACGTCTTCGCCACTCGCCCCATCGCCTCGGGTAGCTGCTTGTACTAATACCCCGTGCTCGTAGCGTAAGGAGATTGCCAATCCATCAAACTTTAGTTCACATGCGTAATTAACACTCTCAAGCCCTAAGCCATCACGACAGCGCCGATCAAAGTTTATTAGCTCAGACTCCTCAAACGCATTGTTCAAGGAGAGCATTGGTACAGCGTGCTTTACCTCATTAAATACTTTTAATGGTGTTCCGCCAACACGTTGTGATAAAGAATCTGCGCTTATCCAGTCGGGATGTTTTTGCTCCAGATCGAGAAGCTCTCGATACAAGCGATCATATTCTGCGTCGGGTACTAGAGGTTGATCAAGTACGTAATAGGCATGCTCTAGACGCGCAAGTTCTGTTTGCAAATAGCGGTAACGATCCGCTTCTAAGGATCCGTCTTTACTCAATTGCAGTCCTAGCTAAATAATCGAATGGCGGTACCCGATCCAGCAGCAATACCAGATTTCTCTAACTGGGCATATAGGACGTCAAGCTGTTGTCGAATCACATTCAACGAGCTTTCGGTGAGATTGATGCCGTTATCGTCCACTAAACGCCCTTGTAGAGTTTCTGCAATATCCGCCGCCTCTTTCAGCATTCGATCAAATGGCTGTAGGTTAGCTAGGACAGCTGGCACCTCGAGTAGAAGGGTAATTTGCGTGACGGGGGTCTGATGATCAAATTGTCCAGTCCGAAATACGGTCTTTCCTTGCATGGAATATTCGAAATATGCACCATCATTACTTAGCTTAAATCCACGTTGGGTAAGGGCTGAATCAAGATGAGGCCAAGACCACGATTGTTGATCAAACACAATATTGATACCCAAGAGCACATCACTTTGAGCGGCAAGCACATCCAACTCTTTTGCACTATCAAGCATCCCGCTGACAGATGGCATATCGATTTGGGCGTCTAAGGTTTCTGCAAGGGCTTGTACCCGAGAGCAAAAATCAGATAACTCAAGAACTCCGATTGGGCCTTTACGGCTAGCCAATTGCACTGCCAATTGAATCTCTGCATAAAAATGATTTGTATCCAGCGGGCACCATACCCCCTCACTCGGACTGGTAACCGACAAACCATCCGCCATCCAAGGGGTTTGTAGGTCAGTCCAATCGTTCAGAGCATCCAAAATCTCAATTCCGGAAATGGGTTCTGAAAACCGCAAAGCAATCACACAATCAATTCGTGGATCAATCGTTTGTTTAGATAAGGTTTGATAAGGACTTAAGGGGGCGGGGATTGGCTCACTAACGATTACCTCCTCCGACTTGGAGCTTGGTTCAACCCGCACCGCATCATTACCTCTTCGACCCTTGGCATTGCGGATGTTATAGACAATTACCCAAATGAAAAACAGGAAGCCAATAAAACCTAGGGCAAGCTGTAGCTCCGATAAGCCCCATTGAGAAGCAAATTGTTCAAGCGGCATTAAGCCGCCTCCACCATCGATACTGCCGATGTGATGTCAACCGCAACAATCCGCGAGACGCCCTGTTCCTGCATGGTTACTCCAATCAATTGGCTTGCAATTTCCATGGTGATCTTGTTATGCGAAATAAACACAAACTGGGTCTTACCAGACATTCTAGACACCATTTCAGAATAGCGCATCGTATTTGCATCATCAAGTGGGGCATCCACCTCATCCAACAAGCAAAATGGGGCTGGGTTCAGCAAGAATAGAGAAAACACTAGGGCAATCGCTGTTAATGCTTTCTCACCACCTGAGAGCAAATGAATCGTGCTGTTCTTCTTACCGGGAGGTTGCGCCATCACTTGCACACCGGCATCCAAGATCTCTTCACCGGTCATCACCAACTCGGCATGCCCTCCGCCAAAAAGTTCGGGGAATAAGCGTCCAAAATGGGTATTCACTTGATCGAAGGTACCTTGCAAGAGATCTCTAGTCTCCGCATCAATTTTGGCAATTGCGTCCGTTAGGGTTTTAATAGCTTCATTCAAATCAGCAGATTGAGCATCTAAGAATGATTTACGCTCACGACTGCTCGTCAACTCCTCAAGTGCCGCCATATTGACTGGTCCAAGCGACTGGATTTCATTATTCAGGCGGGTTACCTCACCCTGCAAACTGCTCGCTCGCAATTCAGGGCTATAGCGCTCCGCTAAGTCCTGCAGATCCGCCTCGTCATCCATTAGCAAGGTGGTGAACTGCTCATAGCTTAAGCGCGCTGCTTGCTCACGTAATTGCAGGTCAACCACACGATCGCGCATCGGTTGGAGAGTTTGCTCCAAAAATAGACGAGCCTCGTCTGCCTCGCGTAACTGATGTTGCATAGCCTCTTGTTCGGTCCGCGCTTTAGCAAGGGCTGCCTCACGCTCAGAGCGCGTCATTAACAATGTCTGTAATTTATTCTGGGCTGCCTCATCACTTAAACCCTTGAGCTCGGTTTGGCTTGCATCAAAACGATCCTGTAGTTCCATGATCTGGGTTCTAGCAGTTGTTTGATCACGTTGCAAATCATTGATTTTTTGCTGAAGTGAACGCGTAGTAAACGCAGCCTCTTGGGCGGTCATCTCGGCTTGACGAAGTTCTTCTCGTAGTAACTCACGCGCTGACTCGGCTTGCTCCAAATGCTGTTGCGCAGAACTGAGGCTATTTTGTAGGGCAGCCTTCTCCGACTCTGATTGGGTCAATTGTGTATTAATTTGCGCATTGGCTTCTTGAATCTGGCCTAACTGCTGTGTAATTTCTTGAAGCTCGCTATCAATCTGCGCTGCTCGAGTGCTGTACTGCTCTTCTGCTTGCAATAGTTGCATCTTCTCCACCTGGAAGCTATGAGCCTCCTGGACTGACTGGTCGGCTGCAATCCGAGCCTGATCAGCGGCTTGTTGAGCGGCTTGATAGTTCGCATTCGCCTGCTCGAGCTCGCTTCGAGCCTCACTCTGAATCAACTGTTGGGCCTTGAGTTGCTTTTCAAGGCTTTCCATCTCTTGGGCTCTGGCTAGCATGCCTGCTTGCTCTGAGTCTGCTGCGTACAACTGCACCCCCACTCGGGTCACAACGTGTCCCTGCTGAGTAACTAGAGCAGCCCCCTTGCTTAGTTGGGAGCGTCGACGCAACGCGTCTTCTAAATTATCTGCAATGTAAATATGGCTGAGCCATTCTTGAAGAACGCCTGCAATTGTTCCGCTTGCCTGAACTCGAGATAAGAGTGTTATAAAACCAGCTGGGGGCTTGGAATCGGATTGGTCGATACCATCGGTCAATAAAATAGCCAAACGGCTAGGGGGCGCATCTTGGGCAAGACTGAGTGTCTCATTAATACTCTTACCGGTTAATGCTGCTAAGCGCTCCCGTAATACTGATTCCAACGCGGGCTCCCAGCCTTTTTCAACTTTTAGCTCTTGCCACAGTCGTTTACTTTCTTTGAGACCCTTGCTCTCCAACCAAGGTCCAATTTTGCCTTGTGCCTGAACGCTAGCCTGCAAAGCAGCTAAGGCCGTTAATTTGGCCTCACTTTGATGAACATCTTGATTCGCTTTTTGAATCTGCTCTAGTGCTTTTTGACGAATCGTATCGGTTGCAGGAACCTGCTCTTGGGTTTGATTGGCTTTTAGCTTAGCTTCCTCTGCTTTGCGTTGCGCCATTACGTGACGATCAGCAGCCATCTGTAGCGCTTGCTGATCGGGCTTACGCATTCCTGCTAGCTCATCGTTTAGACGACTCGCACGACCATTCACTTCTTCAGACTGAGATTCTCCAGCCTTGGCCCGCTCTTGCAAACTGATAATGCGTTGCTCCATACTAGCTAGCACGGTACGCGCTTCTTCAAGCGCAATACTTGCTGCTTGATAAGCCTGATCCTGCGTAGGAGTCCGTTGCTGTAGTTGCACAAATTCTGCTTGCAAGCTTGTCTCGTTCTCACTAGCCTCTCTACACTCCTGTTCGGCTTGGCGCTGGGCCTGTGCAGCCTCTTTCTCTTGGGTGGTCCAACGATCGAGCTGAGCTTGTAAATCGGCAACCTGCTCTTGGAGGCGCTGCCGAGATTCCTGCACATATTTAATTTCGGCCTCAACCTGGCTTACCTCTGAATTGGTTTCATAGAGATCACCCTGAGCTTTAGAGACAACATCCTGCAAAGCGTATTGCTGGGTGCGCATAGTCTCTAGTTCAGACTCCGCATGGCGCAGCTTTGATGTTTCTGCTTCCAATTTAACCTGCGTCTCACGAATTGCATTGGCGTGCTTCTCTTGCTCTTTACCAGACTCGGTTTGTTTCACAAACCAAAGGAGATGCTGTTGCGACTTCATGTGAGCCAAGAGCTCGTTGTGGCGACTTGCAACTTCTGCTTGGGCCTCAAGACGAGCGAGTTGTTGCTCAAGCTCACGCACAATATCTTGCACACGAACAAGATTCTCCTGAGTATCTTCTAAACGTGATGCGGTTTCTTTACGGCGCTCTTTGTATTTGGATACCCCAGCAGCTTCCTCTAAGAAGACTCGCAACTCTTCCGGCTTGGACTCCAAGATTCGGGAAATGGTTCCTTGCCCAATAATGGCATAAGCACGAGGACCAAGACCCGTTCCTAGAAAGATATCCTGGACGTCTTTGCGACGGACTACCTGATTATTAATGTAGTAACTCGAATTGCCATCACGTGTTAAGACCCGTTTAACAGACAATTCTGTGAAGCTTGACCATTGCCCATGTGCACGCCCATCAGCATTATCAAAAATGAGTTCGACGCTGGCACGGCCAGAGGGTTTACGTAGACCCGAGCCATTAAAAATCACGTCTTGCATTGACTCGCCGCGCAACTCGCTAGCGCGAGATTCGCCAAGCACCCACCGTACCGCATCAATGATGTTGGACTTGCCGCAGCCATTGGGTCCTACAACCCCAATTAACTGGCCAGGCAACTCAAAATGAGTAGGGTCAACAAAAGATTTAAAGCCAGATAATTTAATAGATTTAAGTTGCACGGACGTTCTTCTTGGGGGACAAAGTCAGGGATTTTAGGATTAAAAAGTTCTCAGCAGAGATGATAACAATCCTGCGCATGGTCAACGCTCTAGGAGAACCCCCAATATAATGAAACACTTGTGATTTAAACCACGAATTTTCTAAAAATCCTTATCAATCCTATAGTTATCGACAACCTATGAGTCTAGCCCTACAAACCACCATCGATCAGGCCTGGGAAAACCGTGCCAATCTTTCCCCAAGCTCTGCACCTGCTGAGATCAGACAGGCTGTTGGCGCAGTCTTGGAGGGTCTTAATAATGGCTCTATCCGAGTTGCTCAGAGGCAAAGTGTAGGGCAGTGGAATGTCAATCAATGGGTTAAAAAAGCGGTCTTGTTATCGTTCCGCCTCGAGGATAACCAAACGATGTCAGCCGGTGGTTTTACGCAGTTCTACGACAAAGTCCCCAGCAAGTTTGCTAATTACACCCCGGAAGACTTTGCTAAAGGTGGCTTTCGAGTCGTTCCGCCCGCATTTGCCCGCCGAGGTTCTTATGTAGCCAAAAATGTGGTTCTCATGCCTTCTTACGTCAATATTGGTGCCTATGTGGACGAAGGAACTATGGTTGATACCTGGGCAACCGTGGGGTCATGTGCTCAGATCGGTAAGAACGTTCATCTCTCGGGAGGCGTTGGCATTGGTGGGGTCTTAGAACCCATTCAGGCAGGTCCAGTCATTATCGAAGATAACTGCTTTATTGGCGCACGCTCCGAAGTGGTCGAAGGTGTTGTGATTGAAGAAAATAGCGTGCTCTCGATGGGTGTCTATATTGGTCAAAGCACCAAGATCTATGACCGCGAGACCGGCGAGGTCCACTATGGCCGAGTGCCATCAGGCTCAGTGGTGGTCCCGGGCTCAATCCCTGCTAGTAACGGTAAGTACAGTTTATATGCTGCTGTGATTGTGAAAAAGGTGGATGCACAAACGCGTGCTAAGACCGCCATCAATGAACTCTTACGTGATTAGGATGCCATTCCTCAGCTATGCCTAACGCTCTTGATTTCACCAAAGAACTAATTTCGTGTCGTTCGGTAACGCC
>DBCI01000044.1:38742-50708 GCA_002292975.1 Polynucleobacter sp. UBA962
ACTGGCCCCTTAGAAAAATGGACCACTGATCCATTTGTACCGAGTGAGCGTGACGCACATCTCTATGGTCGTGGTGCAGCCGATATGAAAACCTCACTGGCTGGTTTTGTAGTTGCTAGCGAAGAGTTTGTGAAGCAATACCCCAATCACAAAGGCTCCATTGCATTCTTAATTACAAGCGATGAAGAAGGTCCCGCCAATGATGGTACGGTAATTGTCTGCGATCTTCTCAAGCAGCGCGGTCAAAAACTCGATTACTGTGTTATTGGAGAACCAACCTCCGTTACACAACTAGGTGACATGATTAAAAATGGTCGTCGCGGTTCTCTCTCCGGTAAGTTAGCCATTAAGGGCATACAAGCGCATATTGCCTATCCTCATTTAGGACGTAATCCTATTCATGAGCTTGCCCCAGCGCTTAGCAAATTAGTTTCCAAAGAGTGGGATCGCGGCAACCAGTATTTTCAGCCAACTAGTTTTCAGATCTCCAATATTCATGCGGGTACGGGTGCGAACAATGTGATTCCAGGAGAGCTCGCACTTGACTTCAACTTCCGTTTCTCCACTGAGAGTACGCCAGACCAACTCAAAGGTGAACTTGAGCGCATCCTGAGTGAAACAGGTCTAGAGTTTGAGATTGCTTGGACCTTAGGGGGTGAGCCTTTCTTAACGGGCGATGGTGCTCTTGCAGGCGCAATGCGTGAGTCCATTATGGCCGAGACAAAGGTGAGCACCGAACTGTCTACCACCGGTGGTACAAGCGATGGTCGCTTTATTGCCAAAATCTGCTCAGAGCTCGTTGAGTTTGGTCCAGTCAACGCCACAAGTCATAAGATTGATGAGCGTGTGGCACTCAATTCGATTGAACCGCTCAAAAATATCTATCGTCGCGTTCTTGAAAAACTCATTGCTTAATCACAGAATGCTACTCCTAGCGTAATGCGATTTTTATGGAAGCTTCCCCCAAAGTCTTGAATCCATCCCCCTTAACAGTCACTGACTGTTGCACACAAATTACCCAATTACTAGAGTCATCGCAATTGCATTATGGGCATGGTGCGAGCAATGCCCAGAGTGAAGCGCTTTGGATTGTGAGCAAACAGTTAAATGTTTCTCCAACAGAAGTACTTGATCTTGGGGATACCATTCTCTCTCCAAAAATGGTTCAAGACGCCTTGCAAATCACTCATAAACGAATCAGCAGTCGTGAGCCCTTAGCCTATCTTCTTGGCGAGGCTTGGCTCATGGGAGTGCCGTTTGATTGCACCCCACAAAGTATTATTCCGCGCTCCTTTATTGCTGAACTCATTGTGAATGATGCCCTCAATCCCTGGTTACCGGCGGATGGCAAAGTTCTGGATTTGTGCACTGGTAATGGCTCATTAGCTATTTTGACTGCACTCCATTACCCTGATTTACACATCATGGCGTGCGATCTGTCTATGCCCGCACTTGCTTTAGCAGCTCGCAATTTAGATCGTCATCACCTAAGCAATCATATTGAACTATTGCAAGGGGATTTGTGGGATGCGCTTCCAGATACCGATGAAGACCATCGGTTTGATCTCATCATTTGTAATCCGCCTTATGTGAATGAAACGACTATGCGCACTCTCCCACAAGAATATCGTGCCGAGCCCAGAGAAGCGCTAGCAGGTGGTGAGAATGGTATGGACATCATCCACCGAATTATTGCAGGCGCCGCTGATTACTTAAATGAACGCGGTGCTCTAGTACTTGAAATTGGTAATGAGTATGAACACTTTCATGAAGCATTTGCGCACATACCGGCTATATGGATAGAAGTGTCAGCCGGTGATATGCAGGTTTGCCTCATTCAGGCAGAAGATCTACAAACTAACTAGGATTAGCTTAGAGTATTAGCTTCACTGATGGCTTCATCAATACGCTCGACAGCGATCACGCGTAAGTTTGCAATCTTAGTCTTGGGCAGATTTGCTTTTGGAATAATGGCTACTGTAAAGCCTAATTTTGCGGCTTCTTTGAGGCGCTCTTGACCGCGTGGGCATGGACGAATCTCTCCCGCTAAACCAACCTCACCGAAGACCACCAAGCTTTTGGGTAAGGCTCGATTACGAATGGACGATGCAATAGCTAGAAGAACAGCAAGGTCGGCAGCAGGCTCGCTGATCTTGACGCCGCCTACCGCATTTAAAAAGACATCCTGATCGAAGCAAGCAATACCTGCGTGACGATGTAAGACCGCCAATAACATCGCCAAACGGGTTTGCTCTAAGCCTACTGCCAAGCGCCGTGGATTGGGAATATGCGCTGTATCTACTAAAGCCTGAATCTCTACCAATAAAGGTCGACTACCCTCTTGAGTGACCAAGACACAGGATCCTGGAACAGTCTCTGGATGCTGCGATAAAAATAATGCCGATGGATTATTAACGCCCTTAAGACCGCGTTCGGTCATCGCAAAGACACCTAATTCGTTCACGGCACCAAAACGGTTTTTAATAGAGCGCACTAAGCGGAATGAGGAGTGGGTATCTCCCTCAAAATATAAAACCGTATCGACGATATGCTCTAACACGCGAGGGCCGGCTAAATGCCCGTCTTTGGTTACATGCCCCACTAACAAGACACAAATACCACTTGACTTAGCCAAACGCGTTAATTGTGCGGCACATTCTCTAACCTGAGAAACTGATCCAGGGGCTGATGAAAATGCATCTGAATACAAGGTTTGAATGGAGTCCACCACCAAAACCTGGGGCTTTGCAGCCTCTACAGAAAGTAATAATTTTTCAAGCTGGATTTCTGCTAGTACTTCTAATTGAGGTGCATTTAAATGAATGCGATTCGCCCGTAAAGCAATTTGCGCAGCCGATTCTTCTCCACTACTGTATAGAACATCTACGCCATTTGCACTTAGCTGTGCTAAGGCTTGCAGTAATAAAGTGGATTTACCAATACCAGGATCACCCCCTAGGAGTACCACTCCACCGGGCACCAAGCCACCCCCCAAAACACGATCAAGCTCATCGATGCCAGTTGGCAAGCGGGGAGAATCCTCGGCATCAATACTCACTAATTTTTGTCGTGGTATAGAGTTTGTGAGACCCTCAAACCGATTGTTAGATGAAGTTTCTGCCAACGACTCTTCTAGGGTATTCCAAGCCTGACAAGCAGGACACTGCCCCTGCCATTTGGGCGAACTACCGCCACACGCCTGGCATATATAGAGTGTTTTAATCTTTGCCAAAATAATTAATCTAACTTCACACCAGATTTATTTTCTTGAGCACGGCGTGGAGCATCTTTACGTCGCTCTTCAAGATCAGCAGCCCGAGCAGCCGCTTCTTTTTGTTTCTGCTGGAATGCTTTTTCATTATCCGCACGCTCTTGGGACCGCTTTGGATCTGCGCGCTCTGCGGCACGCTGTGCATCCCGCTGGGTTTTAATTCGATCTTTAAAAATCCGTTGATTCTCATTGAGTAAAACCTCTTGGGATCGAATCGGTTCAATCTCGCGGCGATATTTAGCACGGGCATCTTCTAAGCAAGAGTTCACAAAAAACTTGGCATAGCATTCTGAGTTGGTTTTCTTCCAACGATAGTCAGCCCATTCTCGTTGGAGAGTAAGCTCAGCTTCAATCTGATTCAGACGCTCTAGCTCGAGCTCATCGTTGGTAGCGGCCATGATTAAGGTAGATAAAAATACCCATGGCGCTAGCAATACAAGTAAAAAATACTTCATTCATTAAATCTCAACTTTAGCACCTAGTTCGACTAAACGATTGGCGGGAATATTATAAAAATCAGATGGCTTGGCAGCATTTTGCATCATCCAGGCAAAAAGGCGTTCGCGCCATACTGCCATACCTGGCGACTTCGCAGGGGTAATCGCATCGCGTGCCAAGAAGAAGGTGGTATCCATCAGATCAAATGGAAGATTGTATTGCTTACTAATAAGCTCAATCACTTTATTGATATCAGGAGTCTCTTTAAAGCCATGTACAGAGCGTACAACATAGACATTACCACCCAAATCTTTTAAGGAAAGACGCTCATCGTCGCGCACAAATGGAATGTTCCAGGTACTTAACTTGAGAAAGAAGATTCGCTGATGCATCACATGATTGTGTTTAAGATTATGGAGCATCGCCGCCGGTACAAAATCAATGTGCGGTGTTAAGAACACTGCAGTACCCTCTACCCGATGGGGTGGATGTTGCAGAAGATTTTTAATAAACATCTCCAGCGGGATTGACTCTTTAATCAATTTATCTCTGAGCAATTGCCTACCGCGATACCAGGTAATGATGCAGGTAAAGATTAGAAAACCGAGTGCCAACGGATACCAACCCCCATCTTTGATTTTAATCAAAGTTGCCGTCCAGAAAGCTAGATCAATCACAAAGAAGCTAATGATTAAAAACCCAATGATGAATGGATTGATATGCCACTCACGGCGCATCACGATGCTTAATAGAATGGTAGTAATCAACATGGCTGAGCTCACCGATATTCCATAAGCAGCAGCTAGGTTGACTGATTCACCAAATTCAATCACAGTTACGATCACCATGATTAATAGCGCCCAATTCACAGCAGGAATATAAATTTGGCCGCGCTCAGAATCTGAGGTGTGCAAAATATTCATGCGGGGCATAAAGCCCAACAAGATACCTTGGTTCACGAGTGAAAACGCTCCCGAAATCACCGCTTGTGACGCAATAACCGTAGCGGCAGTAGCCAACCCGACCACAGGCCATAGAGCCCATTCCGGCACCATTAAATAAAATGGGTTTGCGGCTGCAGCGGGGTTCGCAATTAAGACCGCACCCTGGCCTAAGTAATTAATGAGTAAACACGGTAAGACAATTAAGAGCCATGCATAGCGTACGGGGTTACGGCCAAAATGGCCCATATCCAGATATAAGGCTTCCACCCCAGTGACGACGAGAATTACAGCACCCATCACGATGTATGCTGTTAATGGGTGGTCCATAACAAAATGAATGGCATACATAGGGTTAAATGCATACATAATTTCTGGGGCTTTACCGATGTTCATTAAGCCCAAAATGGCCAAGGTAATGAACCAAATAAAGGTAATGGGTCCAAACCACTTACCGACTGCTGCCGTTCCAAATTTTTGAATCACAAACAAAGCGATCAAAATAATGACTGATATTGGAATCACTGCATTAGCCAATTGCGGGGTTGCAATGGCGATCCCCTCCACCGCAGAAAGAACCGAAATGGCTGGGGTAATTACAGACTCGCCTAGTAACATGCAAGCGCCTAACATTCCCAAGACCATGATCAGAAAATATTGACGACTGTCACTCTTTATCGAGCGCAGTGCGAGGGCCATTAAAGAAAGTACGCCACCCTCACCTTTGTTATCAGCGCGCATTACAAAAAAGACATATTTAAAGGTCACTACAATAAAAAGTGCCCAAATCATCATCGAAATAACGCCATATAGCGCCTCTACCGAGAATGGGATGCCATGCTTGGGATCAAAACATTCTTTTAGTGCGTATAAGGGGCTGGTACCGATATCACCAAACACAACGCCAATCGCCGCCAACATGACTGCAGGTAGACTTTTTTTTGTGTGGTGATCAGTGCCGTGAATATCAACGGGCTTAAGAACCGATGAACTCGAAAACTCTGGATTACTAATTGTCATTGTTTGGATGCAAATAAGTGACCAAAGTCCATATGATACGCCCCTGATTGCCAGTTATCTAAGGGTTTACTCGACATTGGGACTTAAAAATGCTAGAATCTAGGGTTCAGGCGCGGGGTGGAGCAGTCTGGCAGCTCGTCGGGCTCATAACCCGAAGGTCATAGGTTCAAATCCTATCCCCGCAACCAAATACTGTAAGGGTTTGATGCAATTTTGCTTCAGACCCTTTTTTCTTCATTGTCCAATGTATGGGCTATGTAGGGATCTCCAACTACTCGTGATGCCACAAGCGCTTCTTCATTGGCCTCATTAATTCGACAAGCAACTCGTTTGCACTGGCATACCAGACCTGAGCACCAGTTTGGGTTGTTTCCAGTAAGGGGATTTCGCTGTTCTCATAGCGCTTCTTCACGATCGGATGAGGATGGCCGTAACGATTGAGATATCCGTGTTGTGAGAATGCAGCGGTGGGCTTCAAGACCTCTAACCAGTCTGCCGATGACGATGTTTTGCTGCCATGGTGTGGTGCCATCACAATCACTTTTGGTGGATGTTGATAGCCCTCTTCTTCTAATCGCTCAATATGCTCTCGCTCTCCACGTTTCTCAATATCTCCAGTTAACCAGAAACTGGTATATCCATTGCTCACTTCCAAAACACAACTGTTCTCATTTGGTTTTCCTCGATGATCTTGGGGATCAAATGTTATCTCTTGTCCTGGATGCCACACCTTAAATTGCACCCGATCCCACTGCCACTCCTGGCCATATTGGCAAGGTAATGAAGGTATCAATTTTTTATCAAGCTCGATCATGAATGGGTGATTCTTTGGCATCACCCCCAAAAAAGATTGAATCTGCATGTTCTTGATTAAGGTACTTGCTCCACCAATGTGATCGGCATCTTTATGGCTAATCACCAAGCGATCAAGCTGATTGATACCCTCCCCTCGAAAATAAGGCAGGAGGGTTCGCTCACCTGCATTATCGTTTTTTCCAGAAAGGGGGCCTGCATCATATAGAAGACGATGTGCTTTGGTCTCGATCAGCACAGCAGTACCCTGACCAATATCAAATACACTTGCCCTAAACTCACCTTCCCTGATTGCTTGATGATTTTCCCAAAACAGTGGGATGATCAATATCAAACCAAAAAAGCGGAGTAGGAAGTGATCACGAAAGGGTCCTGGCCGTATGTGGAGATAAATCCCAACAGAAGATAGGGCGAGTGACCACCAAGTGGGCTGATGAGACCACAACACCGCCCAATCAAATTGAGCCAAATAATGTAAGTAGCGCGCTGTTAATTCCATCGTAAAATGAGCCAAATGCAAAAGGATGTGTGATATCCACTCCGGTAATAAAGCGCCAGCGATTGCTAAAGGGGTCACCACAAAGCTAATGATTGGAATTGCCAAAGCATTGGCGATGGGTGAAGCGATAGATACTTGATAGAACCAATAGAGTGTGCAGGGCAATAAAGCAATCGTTACGATCCACTGCAATCGGCATGACTCTTTTAAGGCCAATATCAAGCGTTGGGTTCGATCTTTTTCGTACTCCTTACCATTAGGGATGCCTATCAAGCTTGACGAAGCCCCCATGCCATACAAGATCACTGCGACCGCGCCAAAAGATAACCAAAAGCCTGGTGTGTAAGCTGCCATTGGATCCATTATTAATACCAGTAGTAATGCGAGCCACCAAATATCGAATGCACGTGCGATGCGCCCAGTCCAGAGCGCAAAGGCAACAACACCCACCATATACATAGTGCGTTGAGCTGGTATTTGAAAACCTGCTAACCACGCATATAAAAAAGCGGTCAGAAATCCTGTGCAGGCAGCTATCTTTTGTACAGGAACTCTCAGGGGCAACTGCCTTCTTCGCCACAACCAAGCTCCAAGGATCGCTCCCAATCCCGATAACATAGTGACATGCAGACCCGAAATAGAGATGAGGTGCCCTACTCCTGTGGCATTAAACACGCGCCAATCTTCCTGAGCAATCGCATTCTGATCGCCAATCACCAATGCAATTAGAACGCCAGCATACTGAGCATCTTTGCCTAAGATATTTCTGATTTTGGTTCGAATGCGCCAACGTTGATACTCGATTGCGGTTTTGAAATCAGTTAGCCAACTAGAGTCTGCCAAGAGCTCACCGGAGCGAATAGATCCGTATGCACCAAACCCTTGATGAAACATCCAGCGCTCGAAGTCAAACTGATGAGGGTTCATTAAGGAATGAGGCCGTTTTAACTTCACCAGGAACTGCCACTCTTGACCCGGGACTAAGTTCGGGATGACTTTTTTCTTCTGCCAAGCATTACTCCAGCTCAAATAAATACGCTCTGGTAGATCCTTGAGATCTTGCTCATCCCAACTGATCACGCGAAGACTAAAACGCTGACCCTGATCATCTCCATTGGGGAGCTGATCGATGTACCCTCTCACCCGAATCTCTTGATTTTCTAGTTCTGCTGGAAAAGGCTTGGCCAGTCTTGACTCGGCATAATGAAATGAATAAGTCCAACCCAAAGTAAAGAGTGCCAGTACCCAGCAGATCGTTGAGACTCGGGAGTAAATTTTTCTGAGAGAGAGCCAGACAATGGCCAATGCCAGAGTGAGGCCAATACAAAATCCGATACCCTCCTTTGGGATTTCGGGCAAAAAAAGAAAAGAGGATCCTCCGGCAATCCATGCCGTTATACCGAAACGCAGCACGCTATTGAGCTAGCAATTGGCCCCAGCGGGGCAATACTTGACTGGTATTTTTGATGACAGCATCAGCAAGTTCTTGCTCTGTCATGCCCCGATGCTCTGCGAGGGTCTGAGCAATGCGAGGTAGGTATGCAGGCTCATTGCGTCGCACCTGCTCATCTTTTAGCCATGCAGGTGGTATCTCCGGGGAATCGGTCTCGGTCACAATCGCGCTGATGGGTAAATCTTTTAATAGACGTCTGATTTGTAAAGCACGCTCATAGGTTGCAGCTCCTCCAAATCCTAGAGCAAAACCCAAAGCAATAAATTGCTCAGCTTGTTGATGGCTTCCATTAAAGGCATGGGCAATCCCGCCAGATAAAGAGCGTTGGCGTAATGCCTTCAAAATCATGTCTTGAGAACGCCGCACATGCAAGATCACGGGTAAGTTCATTCTCTGGGCAAGATCTAATTGCGCGTCAAAAAAGAATGCTTGCCGATGAGGATCAAGATCCGGTACAAAATAATCCAGTCCAATCTCACCAATCCCAACAAAATGGGGATCATTCAACGACTCTTTCACGGCTTGCTCTAGGATCTTCAGATCCTCTTCTTTGGCTCGATCGGTATACAGCGGATGAATCCCTAAGGTATAAACCAAATACGGAATGCGATCTTTATAGGAATGTACTAATTCTTTAACTGCTCCAAAATCATGTGCCCGCACTGCTGGCAACAGGATTCCTTGAACGCCTACAACTTGCGCATTCTCAATGATTTGCCCTAGATCAGCTAAAAACTCGGGGGCATCTAAGTGGCAATGGGTATCAAGCCACATTAATTTATAAACCCGTGAATGGTTTTAAGATACCGCGCTCAAGATGCAAGATGCGATCGCACCGCTTGGCACGAATAGGATCATGGGTCACAATCAAAAACGCAGTGCCCTGTTGACGAGCAATCTCCAGCATTAAATCAAAGACACGGTCGGCGGTCTCGGTATCTAAATTACCGGTAGGCTCATCGGCTAAGACACAATCGGGCTTTCCCACTAAGGCTCTAGCTACAGCAACGCGTTGACGCTCGCCACCCGATAACTCGGCTGGGGTATGCATTAAACGTTGACTAAGCCCCACTGATTCAAGAAGTATTTTTGCTTGCGCATGGGACTCGCCCTGATCCAAACCTCGAATACGAAGTGGCAGAGCAACGTTCTCGATCGCGGTCAACTCATCAAGCAGATGATGAAACTGATACACAAAGCCAAGATGATGGTTACGAAGTTGATCAAGATCCTTAGCGCTTAAACGATTAATGATCTGTCCACCCAATTGCACCTCACCAGCGCTAGCTGTGTCTAAACCCCCGAGCAAATGCAGCAAAGTACTCTTCCCCGATCCTGAGGTACCAACAATCGCTACTTTCTCAGCGCGACCTAACTCCAGATCAACAGACTTTAAGACCTCAACCGCTGTAGCTCCATCACCATAGGTTTTAGCAAGCCCTGTAGCGCGCAATACAGGAGTATTGGCTTTATTCATAGCGCAAGGCCTCAGCTGGTTTAACGTGAGCTGCTCTCCTACTGGGATAAATAGTAGCCAGAATGGAGAGAACAAAAGCCATCACCCCGACTGTTAGCACATCATCAAAGCGCACATCCGATGGCAACTGACTAATAAAGTAAATATCACGCGGTAGAAACTGAACCCGAAAGAGAGTCTCGATAAAGGGAACGATCACATCAATATTGAGGGCTATCAATAAACCAAACACGACGCCAGAGAGGCTGCCTAATAGTCCAATTGCTAATCCTTGTACTAAGAAGATACGCTGTACCAATCCGGCACTCGCCCCCATGGTTCGTAAGATTGCAATATCAGCTTGTTTATCGGTTACGGTCATCACGAGAGTCGAAACAAGATTAAAGGCAGCAACCGCGATGATTAAGGTCAGAATAATGAACATCATTTTTTTCTCGGTCTGAACCGCGGCAAACCAATTTCGATTAGAGCGCGACCAATCACTCACCCACAATGCTTGGGGCACCACTTGAGCGAGCTTGACAGCAATCTCAGGTGCTCTTTGCATATCGTCGACCTTCACTCGCAATCCGGTTGGATCAGTCATGCGCAAGAGCGCAGCTGCATCCTTCCAATGCATGATAGTGAGTGTGCTGTCATACTCATAATGACCGCTATCAGTAATGCCGACCACTTGCAATGCTCGCATGCGCGGCATCATGCCTGCTGGAGTTAAATCCCCTTCGGGTACTAATAGGCTGACCCGATCACCAATGCGCACACCAAGGGTGCCTGCCAACTGAGCACCGAGCACAACGCCAAATTGTCCTGGCTTTAAATCATCGATCGATCCCGCCACAAATTGCTTAGGAAGATCAGATACCTTTCCCTCTAGTTCTGGAGCTACACCACGGAGTGCTACACCTCGCATTGCCTCACCACGCGATAGCAGCCCTTGTGAGCTGACCATGGGTGCTACGCCAAGAACGTGGGCTTGGCTGGATAACTTCTCGGCAACAGGCTCCCAGTTTGCTAAACCATTGGGGGCAGTGATTTCAATATGAGAAAGTACGGAGAGCATGCGATCGCGAACCTCTTTCTGAAAGCCGTTCATGACCGAGAGAACCACAATCAGCGCAGCAACCCCTAAGGCAATACCCGCCATCGAGATTCCCGATATAAAGGATAAAAAGCCGTCACGTTGGCCCACAGCCTTACGCCGTCTCGAGCGCGTGTACTTTAGGCCTATCTCCAGTTCAATCGGAATCTTCCACATACCCACAGTTTAGTGAATCACAAGCCCCTACTGGGCAACTCTTGTAAATGCCACCTAAAATTGGGGGCATGTCTAAACATCTCACCCTTCTACTTCATAGCGATGACCAACTCGAGGATGATCCCACACAGATGCTGGGAAATGGTTTAGCGCATGAACAATATCTGATTGGCAAGAGCTTTCCACTTGCTGCAGCAATGTTAGGGGAGCATTCTGAGGAAAATGAAACACTTTTCTGTATTGAACCGGTTCATCTTCATGCAACCCGTGATCACCTGGTCCTGCTGCAGTTAAATGCCTTTCATGTCTCTGACAAGGAAATTGGGCAATTGATGCAAGAAGCTAGCCTATTGTTTAGTGAAGAAGGCTTGGGGTCTCTTACCCAAGTGGCACCCTATCAGTGGTTTGGTAAGTCAGAGCTATTTAAAACACTGCATACACATAGCCCTGCGCAAGCTCAAGGTCGCAATATTGATTGGTGGCTACCGCGCGATACTACTGAATTAGGTTTAGCCAAACGCTGGCGCAGAGTTCAAAACGAAGTACAAATGCGCTGGCATATTCATCCCATCAATCAAGCGCGGGATGAGCAAGGGTTACCAACAATCAACTCAATTTGGCTTAGTGGCATTAGCAGAAAAGCTGATGTGCGATTAGCACTCGAGCTAGAAACTGCACAAACGATTGTGAGCGATACAACATGGATGGCGCCATTGGCAAAACGATTAGGCATTCCTTTAAGCTGCGAACCTCAACTGAATTGGGAAACGCTCACCCAAAAAACCTTTGTTTGCCATAC
>DBCI01000072.1 GCA_002292975.1 Polynucleobacter sp. UBA962
ACGCGCAAGGATTTCTTTAAATTAGAACTCGGAATTGACACGAAGCAAATCGTGCCGGCCTCTAAATTGGTCTCGCAAATCACGGGCTTTGTGGTGCAGCCTAATAAAGCGGTGGTGGGTGCCAATGCCTTTGCCCATGCCTCTGGGATTCATCAGGATGGAGTGCTAAAGGCACGCGACACCTACGAGATCATGCGGGCGGAAGATGTGGGCTGGGCTACTAATCGTATCGTGCTTGGTAAGTTGTCTGGGCGTAATGCGTTTAAACAACGTATTCAAGAATTAGGGGTTGTATTGGAGTCAGAGACTGAGCTCAATGATGCCTTTGCACGCTTTAAGGCATTAGCAGATCAAAAATCAGAGATCTTTGATGAAGATATTATTTCCCTGATGTCTGACTCTTCCATTACGGATCAGGGTGAGTACTTTACGTTCATCTCCTTAAACCAACATTCTGAAACCGGGGAAAAGCCAACAGCGAAAGTGGTGTTCAAGATGGGTGGCCAAGACATGCATTCAGAGTCTGAGGGCAACGGTCCCGTTGATGCAACTTTGCATGCGATCGAGACCAAAGCAAAGAGTGGCGCTGAGTTATTGTTATATTCCGTTAATGCAATTACCTCGGGAACAGAATCACAGGGGGAGGTTACGGTACGCCTATCTAAGGGCGGGCGGATTGTGAATGGCGTTGGTATGGATCCGGACATCATTGCGGCCTCAGCCAAGGCTTATTTAGCCGCTCTCAACAAACTGCACGACCCAAATGCCATTAAGCTCAACGCCCAAATGGCACCATAAATCTATAAGCGATTGATTTTTATAGACTTATTATTTAATCACGTCGATCCAAGTGTATTAAATGCTTGGGTCTGTTAGAATGCTGAGGCTTTGATTTATAAAGCTTTTTATTAACACGGCATCTCGGGTGCAAGCTCGAATGTTCGCACGTATGGAGTATGAATATGGCAGTTGCAGACATTAATAAGGCGGAAATCGTCCAGCAAAACGCGCGTGGCGCAAACGATACGGGTAGCCCAGAAGTTCAAGTGGCTTTATTAACCGCTCGTATCAACGAACTTACCCCCCATTTCAAGGCAAATGCAAAAGATCATCACAGCCGCCGTGGCTTGTTGAAGATGGTCTCACGCCGCCGCCGTCTCTTGGATTATCTCAAGGGCAAAGATCTGGACCGTTATCGCGCGCTGATCGACAAACTCGGCTTACGTAAGTAATTTCGACTGTTTTTGTCAGCATTGCAATGAAGTAGGGTCTTGCCAAATGGGTAAGTCTCTACTTTGAGTGGTTCTAGATGACCGGCTTCTAGGGATCGTGTCATTCCAATGAACTTCTTCACGAGAGGCTCATTGGAATGGCATCCCAATTGGGTTTTTCTATCAATCACTCCAGTGATATCGCGGCGCTGCTTATCCGCGTAGTATTTATTTGGAGAAAACAATGTCAATATTTAATAAAGCAGTAAAAACTTTCCAATGGGGTCAACATACTGTGACCATGGAAACTGGTGAGATCGCTCGCCAATCTAGTGGCGCCGTCTTACTCAATATGGATGACACCGTGGTTCTCGCTACTGTAGTCGGTGCGAAGACCGCTAAAGCTGGCCAAGACTTTTTCCCTTTAACGGTTGACTACATTGAGAAGACCTACTCGGCAGGTAAGATTCCTGGCGGATTTTTCCGTCGCGAAGGTCGCCCATCCGAAGGTGAGACCTTAACCTCTCGCTTAATCGATCGTCCTATTCGTCCATTATTTCCAGAAGGTTTCTATAACGAAGTTCAGGTAGTTGTTCATGTAATGTCGATCAACCCAGACGTGCCCGCAGATATTCCTGCGCTCATCGCCTCATCTGCTGCATTGGCTATCTCTGGTATTCCATTTAACGGTCCAATGGGCGCTGCACGCGTTGGTTATCGTGATGGCCAATACCTGTTGAACCCAAATCGCTCAGAGCAAACCACTAGCGAACTAGATTTGATCGTAGCCGGTACGCAAGCTGCTGTACTGATGGTTGAATCGGAAGCGCAGCAATTGTCTGAGTCGGTGATGTTAGGTGCGGTTGTGTATGGTCATGAGCAAGCTCAGATCGCAATCAATGCAATTCAGGAACTAGTCCGCGAGGCTGGTAAGCCTGAATGGGATTGGAAGCCAGCAGCTAAGAACGAACCATTGATTGCTAAATTGCAAAGCATCGCTGAAGGCCCATTGCGTGAGGCATATCAAATTCGTCAGAAGCAAGCGCGTTCGACCAAGATTAAAGAAGTCGTTGCCAATACGATGTCCCAATTAGCTGCCGATGGTGAGGTTGATGAAGTTGAAGTTGGCAATCTTTTATTTGAGATCGAGGCAAAGATCGTTCGTAGCCAGATTTTGAATGGTGAGCCACGAATTGACGGTCGTGATACGCGTACTGTTCGTCCTATTGAGATTCGGAATGGCGTATTACCTCGTACCCACGGTTCTGCGCTCTTTACCCGTGGTGAGACCCAAGCACTGGTTGTGGCTACTTTGGGTACAGCCCGTGATGAACAAATTATTGATGCCTTAGAGGGTGAGTATCGCGATCGCTTCATGTTCCACTACAACATGCCTCCCTTTGCAACCGGTGAGACCGGTCGTGTTGGTACACCGAAGCGTCGTGAGATTGGTCATGGTCGTTTAGCTAAGCGTGCTTTGATTCCGGTGTTACCGAGCTTAGAAGATTTTGCATACAGTATTCGTTTGGTTTCAGAGATTACTGAGTCCAATGGTTCATCGTCGATGGCGTCGGTCTGTGGTGGATGTTTGGCGCTGATGGATGCTGGTGTTCCTGTGAAAGCGCATGTAGCTGGTGTCGCCATGGGTCTGATTTTGGACGGCAATCGTTTTGCAGTCTTGACCGATATTCTTGGTGATGAAGATCATTTAGGCGATATGGACTTTAAGGTTGCAGGAACTGCGAATGGTATTACTGCCTTACAGATGGATATCAAAGTACAGGGCATTACCAAAGAAATTATGCAAGTTGCATTAGCGCAAGCTCAAGAGGGACGTTTACACATCCTCAGCAAGATGCAAGAAGCGATGGGTTCTGTGCGCACTGAGCTATCAGAGCATGCACCCCGTATGGTGAGCTTTAAGATTCATCCAGACAAGATCCGTGAGGTGATTGGTAAAGGTGGTGCAACCATTCAGGCGCTCACCAAAGAAACTGGTTGCAGCATTGACATTAAAGATGATGGTACTGTCACCATTGCATCGACCAGTGCTGAGGGTATGGCTGAAGCAAAATCACGTATTGAAGGTATTACAGCCGAAGCGGAAGTGGGCAAAATTTACGAAGGCCCTGTTGTTAAGCTTCTTGAGTTTGGTGCATTGGTCAATATCCTTCCGGGTAAAGACGGCCTCTTACATATTTCCGAGATCTCGAATGAGCGCGTCAAGGACGTTAAGGATCATTTGCAAGAAGGTCAAATTGTGCGCGTTAAGTTATTAGCTGCTGACGAGCGTGGTCGTTTACGACTTTCCATGAAAGCACTCTTGGCACAAGATGGTGGTGCAGGTAATTCAGAAATGAGTACAAGCACCAACGAAACCGCCTAAACGCTGGAGATTGGTCATGCGCGTGATGGAGATTCGGGAATTCGGTGCGCCGGAGATGTTGGTCAAGGCAGAACGACCCGATCCGGTGTTGCCCGCTTCAGGCTCGGGAGAGATACTCATTCGGGTGAAGGCAGCAGGTATTAATCGACCTGATGTCTTACAACGAAAGGGCCACTATCCGGTTCCAGCAGGCGCATCAGACATTCCAGGATTAGAAGTTGCCGGAGAAATTATTGGGGGTGATCTAGGCCATCCTGACAATGCTTTTGGACTCAAAGTCGGTGATCATGTTTGTGCATTAGTGCAAGGTGGTGGATACGCCGACCTTTGTAACGCTCCGATTGCACAATGTTTGCCGTATCCAAAAGGGTTTACCGATATCGAGGCGGCATCCCTTCCAGAAACGTTTTTCACTGTTTGGAGCAATGTCTTTCAGCGGGGTCAATTAAGTACTGGAGAAACCTTACTGGTGCAGGGTGGATCAAGCGGTATCGGAGTCACCGCCATCATGCTGGCTA
>DBCI01000088.1:0-722 GCA_002292975.1 Polynucleobacter sp. UBA962
TCATTCTGCCAGTTGTAATCCGGCTTGGTTTTTACATTAATGAGTACTTGCGGATAGATCTCAACTCCGTTCAATAAATCATTTAAGGTCTTCTGTTTTTCTTGCACCGCTGCGAGCACTTGTAAAGCAGCAATTGTGCCATCTCCCGTACTGTGCTGATCTAAGCACAATAGGTGACCCGATCCCTCTCCGCCAATAATCCATTGCTTTGCTTGTAAAAGTTCAAGGACATACCGATCGCCTACATTGGCCCGTTCAAAGCCAATGCCTAGGTTCTTAATAGCGTTCTCAATTGCTAGATTGGTCATGAGGGTGCCAACCACTCCACCGATCTTCTGTCCCCGATCAATACGATCTTTGGCCAAGATGTAGAGCAACTCATCGCCGTTGAAGAGACGTCCACTACTATCCACCATCTGCAAACGATCGGCATCGCCATCAAGCGCTATACCAATATCTGCATTTACTTCTCGCACCTTTGCAATTAATGCTTGGGGCGCTGTTGCACCACATTGATCATTAATGTTACGACCATTCGGTGATACGCCAATCGCAATCACCTCCGCTCCTAGTTCATGAAAAACCGGAGGGGCTGTGTGATAAGCGGCGCCATTGGCACAGTCAAGCACAATCTTAAAACCTTTGAGATTGTGTTCGGCCGGAAAGGTAGATTTACAAAACTCAATATAACGTCCTGCTGCATCATCCAAACGATAGGCTTT
>DBCI01000088.1:833-4037 GCA_002292975.1 Polynucleobacter sp. UBA962
CCATTGTCTTGATAGAGATTATGGGATGCAGAAATCACCACACCGGCTGATAAACGCAATGCTTTGGTAAGGTAGGCAACCCCAGGGGTGGGCATAGGGCCACATAAAGTGACATCCACACCCGCTGCTGAGAACCCAGACTCCAGTGCAGCCTCTAATAAGTAACCCGATACGCGCGTATCTTTACCAATCAATACCCGTTGACGTTCATTCGATTTGGCATGCCGTATTAATACTTTGCCAGCGGCATACCCCAAGCGCAACATGAAGTCTGGAACGATGGGTGGAACACCAACCTCACCCCGTATGCCATCGGTACCAAAGTATTTTTTAGTCATTCTTCATTATAAAACTTGTAAGCTCTTGCTCGCGCATGGCTTGCCATACTCTTAAGGCATCCATGGTCTCGCGCACATCGTGGGTTCGTACAATTTTGGCGCCACGCTCGACCGCCATGATGGCAGCAGCAATGCTCGGAATCAGGCGGTCTCCAACTTCTTGCTGGGTGACCTTACCCAACATCGATTTACGGGAGATGCCCGCTAAAACTGGATAACCATGTTCTGCGAACAATGCAAACTGGGCTAAGAGTTGATAGTTATGCTCCAAGCTCTTACCAAAACCAAATCCGGGATCAATGATGATGCGATCGGAAGCAATACCCACTTCCTCTAATAAAGCGCAACGCTCTAATAAAAATGTTTGTACGTCTTGCAAGACATTATCGTAATGAGGATCAAATTGCATGGTTTGTGGATCGCGTTGCATGTGCATAAGGATCACACCACAGTTGGATTGCTTCACAACCTCCACTGCCCCCTCCTGACGAAACGCCCAGATATCGTTGACACAGTCGACACCTAAATCAAGGGCTGCTCGCATGGTCTCTGGTTTATAGGTATCAATCGAGAGGGCCACACCACATTCTTTAAGAGCTTCAATCACTGGTAATACACGATCAAGTTCTTCTTGTAGTGCCACCGGTTCTGCACCAGGTCGTGTAGACTCCCCGCCAATATCAATAACGTCTACCCCTGCCGCAATCATTTTCTCGGCTTGCTTAAGCCCAGCATCGCGTTGGTAGAACTTTCCGCCATCGGAGAATGAATCTGGAGTGGCATTCAAAATACCCATCACCAAAGGACGGGTGGTCTTGGAGAACTCAAAAAGAAAACGCCCGCAGCGCCATGCCGCGGGCGATGAATGAACTTGCATCCTTACGCTGTTGCGGGAGCCCCGCCAGCTGCAGGTCCTGGGGTGCCACCGCCAGCCGAATTACCAAAGGCAGTTGCCGTCACTGGCTTGGGTGGCTTAGGAGGACGACCGGCCATGATGTCATTAATTTGCTCGGCATCAATGGTCTCCCACTCTAAGAGAGCAGCCACCATGGCTTCGACCTTATCGCGGTTCTCTTCCAGAATCTTCTTAGCCAACGCATACTGACTATCAATCAAGGTACGGATCTCATAATCCACCTTTTGTTGAGTAAGCTCAGAAACCGTTTTGTTGTTCATCTTGCCAAACATACTATCTTGTTCGGTGTCGACATATACCATGGTGCCTAAGCTATCACTCATCCCATAACGGGTCACCATGTCACGTGCCATTTTAGTAGCGCGCTCAAAGTCATTGGATGCGCCTGTACTCATCGAACTTAAGAACACCTCTTCGGCAGCGCGGCCGCCAAACAGAATGGCAAGCTCTTCAAGCATACGATCTTTGTATAAATTAACGCGATCAAACTCGGGCAACTGCCATGTAACTCCCAAAGCCATACCGCGCGGCATGATGGTGACCTTGTGGACCGGATCCGCTTTAGGCAATACCTTTGCCACCACCGCGTGACCCGACTCATGAAAGGCCGTATTACGACGCTCCTCTTCGCGCATCACTGCTGACTTGCGCTCGGGGCCCATATAAATCTTGTCCTTTGCATCTTCAAAGTCTTGCATATCCACCGAACGCTTACTGCGACGGGCAGCAAATAAAGAGGATTCATTAACGAGGTTAGCAAGGTCTGCGCCTGAGAACCCTGGAGTGCCACGTGCCAAAACTGCCGGATCAACGTCAGCGCTGATAGGTACCTTGCGCATGTGTACGCGCAGAATTTGTTCGCGCCCACGAATATCAGGCAGACCAACGTGTACCTGCCGATCAAAACGGCCTGGGCGCAATAAGGCCCGGTCTAACACATCCGAACGGTTAGTAGCAGCAACCACAATTACACCGCTATTGGTCTCAAAGCCATCCATCTCGACTAGCATTTGGTTCAGGGTTTGCTCACGCTCATCATTACCCCCACCCATGCCAGCACCACGATGACGACCAACCGCATCAATCTCATCAATGAAGATGATGCATGGTGCATGCTTCTTGGCGTTTTCAAACATGTCGCGTACGCGCGCTGCACCCACACCCACAAACATCTCAACAAAGTCAGAACCAGAGATTGAGAAGAATGGTACTTTAGCTTCGCCGGCAATCGCACGTGCTAATAAGGTCTTACCTGTACCTGGAGGACCCACCAAAAGAACGCCGTGAGGGATACGACCCCCAAGCTTCTGGAACTTCTGCGGATCCTTTAAGAAATCCACAATCTCGAATACTTCCTCTTTCGCCTCATCGCAACCTGCAACATCTGCAAAGGTCACTGAGTTGCTGTTCTCATCAATTAAGCGCGCTTTGGATTTACCAAAGGAGAATGCTCCGCCCTTACCGCCACCTTGCATCTGGCGCATCATGAAGAACCAAAAACCAATAATGAGTAATGTGGGTCCGAGGTAATAAAGAGCCGATACCAACAGATTAGGTTCGTCTTCGGTCTTACCAGTTACCTGGACACCGTATTTCATGAGATCACCCACCATCCAGATATCACCTGGAGAGATCAGAGAATATTTATTGCCTTCGGCAGGGGTAACCTGAATGGTGCGACCTTGAACGTCGACACGTTTCACTTTGCCGGCCTTGGCATCATCCATAAATTGAGAGTAAGTAACCTGATCTTGTGTACGAGGTTTATCAAACTGTTTAAAAACAGTAAATAACACTAGGCCAACGATCAGCCAAACACCCACTTTTTGGAACAAATTGTTATTCAAATTACACCTTTGCCGGATTGATCCGGGAGTTATTAGGGCTTAATGCTAAACACTTACCCTATGTATTTGATTCTACTACCTACAAAAATCAAGGGTTGAAGGT
>DBCI01000088.1:4170-4428 GCA_002292975.1 Polynucleobacter sp. UBA962
AGCAGAAAGGTTTCCGAGGATTTATCTCGCGAAGCCTTGGGTTTTCTCGCTAAAACGGTCTTAAATACCCCCTTGAAAGTCTCAACTATTTGGCTATAGCCGCTCCCATGGAAACACTTAATGATCAGGGCTCCATCGGGCTTTAGATGACCCTTTGCAAACTCCAAAGCCAACTCTGCTAGAAGTGCCATCCGTGCAGAATCTGCCACACCTACCCCAGACAAATTAGGTGCCATATCCGAAAGTACCAGATCAACT
>DBCI01000088.1:4502-8484 GCA_002292975.1 Polynucleobacter sp. UBA962
CTAAAGTCGCCTTGGATAAAATGAACATCCGCAATTGGCTCCATGGGCAAAAGATCAATCGCAATGATGCAACCATCTGGCTTGCCAGCATTTTCTGGGCTGGGATTACGTCGCAGCTCAACCAAACGATTGCGAGCGTATTGACTCCAACTCCCTGGTGTACTTCCAAGATCAATAATGGTCATTCCCGCTTTGATGAGATGATCTTGCTGATCAATCTCGCTCAGCTTATAAGCAGCACGCGCTCGATAGCCCTCCTTCTGCGCTAATTTCACATAAGGGTCGTTTAGATGGTCGTGCAACCAATTTTTATTGAATTTGTTCTTTGCCACGATCAATATTGTCGCTGTTTTCCAAAGCGCTCCAAATAATCCTCTATGATCTCGGGATGACTGCAATCACCTTAAGCCCTGCCCAACGTAAAGCACATCGTGCAAAAGCACATCCCCTAAAACCCGTGATCATGATCGGCAATGATGGTTTCACACCCGCGGTTGCTAAAGAAACGGAGCTTGCTCTAAAGAGCCATGGACTTATTAAGATTCGTGTTCTTGGTGATGATCGTGATGCCCGAGAGCAAATGTTCCTCGAGATCTGTGACCAGCTCAATGCGGCACCGATTCAGCATATTGGCAAACTTCTTGTCATTTGGCGTCCCCAAAAATCCAAAGAGGAGAAGGTCGCACCTAGCAAGAAGGTAGCGCGAGCTTATAAAGTAGCACGGGTTGCTAAGAAAACTGCTGGCTCACGCATTGGAATGAAGGGAACAAAGTACGCCCCAGCAGACAAACCAAAACGTCGCAAGGTACGTCAGGCAAGCCCCAAGAAAGCTGCTCTCAACTAATTACTGGACAGTCATTGGTCGGTTTAGGCGCCATACCAAATAGATTCCCAATAAACTTTGCACCAAGAAGATTGCACTCGACACTCCATGCAAGGTAGAAAATAAACCCGCGAGTGGTGAATACCTTACTGGCATGCCCAGCAATAAAGCTTCCTCGCGCAAACTTTCCATCCAAGGCATGAGTACAAAACTTCCAACCGCAGCACAAAGCAGCATCGCCAGTAAAAGCCAACGAATCATGCGGTACGCCTGCAAACCTCGACTCACGAGCAAGTTGGCCAAAACGAGTAGGCCAACACAGAGAACTAGACTAATGTAGGCCTCAACCTTAAAGATCGCACCGGCAACCATACCGGCCACTTGCCGATCACTGAGGGTAGCAAATAAGGTGGGGGCTACAAGATAACCAACCGTAATTAAGCTACCAACCCAAAGACTGCAAATGAATAGAAATAATCGTTGGGCAATCTGATGTTGGTTGGAACTGGGATACATCATATCTATTTACTATGAAATTAATGTGGCCAATTTAGCCAACACCTCATCCATAGTTTGAGTTGAAACTCTTTCTAATTTTTTCGCTTTGCGTGCCGCCAAGTCCAACACCCTTGGCTGATCACAACGAGCCACACCAGCTGTTTTTGTACCCACCAGATCAACAGTAAAACCAGCCACTCTTGCAAATTTTCCACCTGTTGTAATGGGTACTATTATTGGGGTCTTAGTTAACTTGTTAAATGGTCCTGGAGAAACAACCAGCACGGGACGAAACCCTTTTTGCTCATGGCCAGAACTTGGATCTAAGGAGACTAAATAAATATCACCCCGATTCATTACAAAATCTCATTACCAATCGGGGTTAGCTCAAGCCACTGCTTATCCTCTTTCGGCATTTTTGCATTAGGGTCGCACTTTGCTAATAAATCAGCTAACTGATAGCTGGGCTTTGCGATTGGCTTCACCACCAATCGACCATTTAACAAGGCAACATCAACGATAGATCCAGAGGAAATCTTAAGCTCCTCCAAAAATCCCGGTGATACAGCCATCATCACAGAACCGCCTACTTTTCTTAAATGTGTTTGCATAACTAGCTCCTAATAGGTTATATAGAAATATAACATACTTTGCACTACAGTGCAATTATATAAAAATATAACTTATAAGGATTAGGTTCTTAGATATAACGAACGCTTAGGATCTCAACCTCACGCGCACCTGCTGGGGCTTGCACGCTCACCACATCCCCTTCTTCTTTACCAATTAATGCACGGGCAATGGGGGAACTGATCGAGATTTTGTTAGCAGCAATATCGGCTTCATCGTCGCCCACTATCTGGTAGCTCATTTTTTTACCGTCATTGAGATCTTCTAAATCCACCGTGGCGCCAAAGACCACCCGACCTTCTGCCTCTAGGAGAGCTGGATCAATAATCTGAGCACCAGACAACTTGGTCTCGAGCTCTTTGATGCGACCTTCAATAAACCCTTGTTTTTCTTTGGCAGCATCATACTCAGCGTTCTCAGAGAGATCCCCTTGCGCACGCGCTTCTGAGATTGCATTAATCACTGCTGGGCGATCAATGTGCTTGAGGCGTTGCAATTCCTCTTTGAGGAGTTCTGCACCACGCTTTGTAATCGGGATTGTGTTTGCACTCATGCCGCTTGGCCTTTAAATCAATAATCCCCGATTTTAAGCTAGCTAAGCGAAATATGTAAATTTTGTAATGAGTAAACCTCTAAGGAGTCCTTCGCACGCATCCCCTCCATCACTGCGCGGGCTGCGCTAATGGTGGTGTAGTAGGTTACGCCATTGGCTTGTGCGGTGGTCCGAATAGAACGGGAGTCGGCAATCGCATTACGAGTCTCATCAACGGTAGTAAACACGAGGGTGATCTCGCCATTCTTGATCATGTCAACAATATGGGGGCGCCCTTCTTTTACCTTGTTCACTACCGCAACTGGGATATTAGCCGCTGCAATAGCCGCAGCCGTTCCCTTCGTCGCCACCATGGGGAACCCCATCTCGTGCAAGAGTTTTGCCACCTCAACTGCTAAGGGCTTATCGCTATCCTTCACCGTGAGAACCACATTGCCACTTTTGGGTAATTTGATACCAGCCGCTAACTGAGATTTAAACAAAGCCTCACCAAAGGTTTTGCCAACGCCCATCACTTCGCCAGTTGAGCGCATCTCAGGACCCAAGATAGGGTCAATTCCAGGGAACTTATTAAATGGGAACACCGCCTCCTTCACCGAGAAGTATTTTGGAATAACCTCCTTGGTAATACCCTGTTGCTCAAGAGATTGTCCAACCATGCAGCGTGCTGCAATCTTAGCCAATTGCAAGCCTGTTGCTTTCGAGACATACGGCACAGTTCGTGAAGCACGAGGATTAACCTCGAGAACATAAATAACATCCTGACCATCAACATGCTGAATCGCAAATTGCACGTTCATCAAACCAATCACATTCAAGCCTTTGGCCATCGCTGCAGTCTGACGCTTAATCTCGGCTACGGTCTCTGGCGATAAGGAGTAAGGGGGTAATGAGCAGGCCGAGTCGCCCGAGTGCACACCGGCTTGCTCAATATGCTCCATCACACCACCAATAAAGACATTTTTGCCATCGGAGATGCAATCAACGTCGCACTCAATTGCATCGTTGAGGAAGCGATCAAGCAAGACTGGTGAGTCATTGGATACTTTGACGGCCTCACGCATATAGCGCTCAAGATCGCGACCATCATGCACAATCTCCATCGCTCGGCCACCTAATACATACGATGGGCGTACAACCAATGGATAACCAATCTCTTCTGCTAATTTGAGAGCCTCATCTTCTGCTCTGGCGGTTCGATTAGGTGGTTGACGCAGTTTGAGTTGGTGTAATAGTTTTTGGAAGCGCTCACGATCTTCAGCCGCATCGATCATGTCGGGCGAAGTACCAATAATCGGCACTCCATTCGCTTCTAAATCAAGTGCTAACTTGAGTGGGGTTTGTCCACCGTACTGAACGATGACGCCCTTGGGTTTCTCCTTAGCCACAATCTCCAAGACATCTTCAAGAGTCAGTGGTTCAAAATAAAGACGATCCGAGGTGTCGTAATCCGTAGAAACAGTTTCTGGGTTGCAGTT
>DBCI01000088.1:8515-9876 GCA_002292975.1 Polynucleobacter sp. UBA962
ACCATGATGGTTTCATAACCATCATCACGCATCGCTAAGGCAGCATGTACACAGCAGTAATCAAACTCAATGCCTTGACCAATCCGATTGGGGCCACCACCCAAAACCATAATCTTCTCGCGCTGGGTGGGTTGTGACTCGCACTCACCATGCTCTGCCTCATAGGTGGAATACATATAGGCGGTATTGGTTGCAAATTCGGCGGCGCAGGTATCAACCCGTTTATAGACGGGGAAGACCTTGTGTTGATGGCGTGCCTGTCGTACTGCCTTGGCATCGGTCTTAAGTAATGATGCTAAACGACGATCTGAAAATCCTTTTTGCTTTAGAAAGCGCAACTCAGGAGCGGTCATATTCTTCAAGCTGCGTTCTTTGACAGCGCCCTCGATATCAATTAGTTCTTTAATTTGCTCTAAGAACCAGGGGTCAATCTTGCTTTCTTCAAAAACTCGGTGGATATCCATGCCCATGCGGAAAGCATCACCCACATACCAAATCCGATCAGGCCCTGGATCCCCAATTTCTTGAATGATGTCCTCCAAATCGGTAGACTTCTCGTCTAGGCCATCTACGCCGACCTCGAGACCACGCAGAGCCTTCTGAAAGGACTCTTGAAAGGTACGGCCAATTGCCATTACTTCGCCCACGGATTTCATTTGGGTGGTCAAGCGTGGGTCAGCCTCACGGAACTTCTCAAATGCAAAGCGTGGAATCTTGGTGACCACATAATCAATACTGGGCTCAAACGATGCTGGCGTAGCGCCACCCGTAATATCGTTATGCAACTCATCTAGGGTGTAGCCCACCGCCAACTTCGCAGCCACCTTGGCAATTGGGAAGCCTGTTGCCTTGGATGCCAATGCCGATGAACGCGAGACCCGTGGGTTCATCTCAATCACAATCATCCGACCATCCACTGGATTAATCGAGAACTGCACATTCGAACCGCCGGTATCGACTCCAATCTCGCGCAAGACTGCAATTGATGCGTTCCGCATGATCTGATACTCTTTATCTGTGAGTGTTTGTGCAGGCGCAACCGTAATCGAGTCGCCCGTATGCACACCCATCGGATCTAAGTTCTCAATCGAGCAGACGATGATGCAGTTATCGGCACGATCACGCACCACTTCCATCTCAAACTCTTTCCAACCCAAGAGTGATTCTTCAATCAATAGCTCATGGGTGGGCGACAAATCAAGGCCGCGTTTACAAATCTCTTCAAACTCTTCACGGTTGTAAGCAATGCCACCACCGGAGCCACCCATCGTGAACGACGGCCGAATCACTACCGGAAAGCCTGAGCTACCAGTCTCTATTTGAATGCGTTGCTGAACGGTCAGCGCCTCTTCCATCGAATG
>DBCI01000088.1:9968-10104 GCA_002292975.1 Polynucleobacter sp. UBA962
TTCTGCTTTATCAATTGCTTCAGGGGAAGCGCCGATTAACTCGCAACCGTATTTTTTAAGAACGCCGTGGCGATGGAGATCCAATGCGCAGTTCAATGCCGTTTGACCACCCATGGTCGGTAATATGGCATCGGGC
>DBCI01000088.1:10184-11718 GCA_002292975.1 Polynucleobacter sp. UBA962
GCCATCTCTGGGTCGGTCATGATGGTGGCAGGATTACTGTTCACCAAAATGACACGGTAGCCCTCTTCCCGCAACGCTTTACAGGCTTGTGCGCCCGAGTAATCAAACTCACAGGCCTGACCAATCACAATCGGTCCTGCCCCAATAATTAGGATGCTCTGAATATCAGTCCGCTTCGGCATTATCGAGCTCCTTTGCCGGCGGTGTTCATTAAATGCATGAAGCGATCGAATAAGTAAGCGATGTCATGAGGACCAGGTGATGCCTCCGGATGACCCTGGAAACAAAATGCCGGTTTATCTTTCCAAGCTAAGCCTTGTAGCGAGCCATCAAATAATGAAACATGTGTAACCCGCAAATCATTGGGCAAGGTTTTGGCATCCACTGCAAATCCGTGGTTTTGGGAAGTGATGGCAACACGGCCGCTATCCAAGTCTTTGACTGGATGATTGGCGCCATGGTGACCAAACTTCATTTTTAGTGTCTTCGCGCCTGCGGCTAGACCCATAATCTGATGACCTAAGCAGATACCAAAGGTAGGAATGTTCTTGGCAATGATGCTTTGTGCTGCACTAATTGCGTAGTCGCAGGGCTCTGGGTCGCCAGGGCCATTGGATAAGAAAACTCCATCGGGTTTTAAGGCAAGCACTTCTGCAACCGGTGTCTTGGCAGGCACTACCGTTAAAGCACAACCCCGCTGCGCCAGCATGCGCAAGATATTGCGCTTCACACCGAAATCATAAGCAACCACGCGTTTACTTGGGTTCTTCATCACTGAGTACCCAGGCTTACCNNTTCTCACTAAACAACTGCCACTCACCCTCTTGCCACTGATAGGGCTTTTGTGTTGTCACAACTTGGGCTAGATCGAGTCCAGTCATTCCTGAAAAAGATTGAGCAAGCGCTAAAGCACGCTTTGTAAGTTGCTCTATATCGTCTCCGATTTGACCAGCGACGATTGCGCCCGATTGCGCGCCCCGATCACGCAAAATCCGAGTGAGTTTACGGGTGTCGATACCAGCAATACCGGGCACCTTGGCTTCACGTAAATAATGATCCAAACTATCTTGAGAACGGAAGTTAGAAACACGTGCGGAGAGGTCTTTGATAATCAAGCCTGCGGCATACACTTGACTGGACTCCGCATCTTGGGCATTCACACCGACATTACCAATGTGCGGGTAGGTCAAGGTGACCAATTGTCTAGCGTAGCTAGGATCTGTAATGATTTCTTGATAACCGGTCAACGCCGTATTGAAGACCACCTCGCCACTGGTTTCACCGGGAGCACCAATACTTTGACCAGAAAAGACAGAACCATCTGCGAGAGCTAAAACCGCTGGGGGAAAAGAAGGAAGCAAGGGCGACAAACAATCTCCAATACCCTGTTGCCGTCCAACACTTTTTGCCCCAAAAGACATACCCGAGGCTAAATTGCGGGGAGGTAAGTGTCTTTAAGCGCTAGGGCAAATATATTAGTTACTGATCAGCGTAATGATACCAGTTCCGCACTAAGGGCTCGGCAAAAAGACTG
>DBCI01000088.1:11792-13043 GCA_002292975.1 Polynucleobacter sp. UBA962
AATTTGTGCCAAGACTGACTGATCTTCCATCGTACTAATATCACCAGGATCACGCCCTTCGGCAACTGCCTGCAATGCACGTCGCACGATCTTGCCTGAACGTGTTTTTGGTAAGGCACTCACTAAATAGACTCGTGCTGGTCTAGCAACAGCTCCAAGTTGTGAGTCCACGGTCTTCATCACCTCAGCTTCCATATTGGCTAGCTTAGCAGGATCTTTAGCGATTACAAATGCAATTGCCACTTGGCCTTTTAACTGATCTTCGACACCCACTACTGCAACCTCTGCCACATTGGCGTGACTTGAGATACTTTCTTCAATCTCACGCGTTCCCAAGCGATGCCCGGCGACATTGATCACGTCATCGGTGCGTCCCAAGATAAAGAAATATCCATCTTTATCTTTAATCGCCCAATCGAAGGTGGAGTACACCATCTTGCCTGGAACCGTTTCCCAATAGGTCTTTACAAAGCGCTGATCATCGCCCCACACCGTTTGCATACATCCTGGTGGCAGTGGCCCCTCAATCGCAACCACTCCTTTTTGATCAGGGCCAAGCTCTGCTCCGGTTGCCTCATCCAATAATTTCATGTTGTAGCCGTAAACCGGTACTCCTGGGGAACCAAACTTGTGCGGCATCACCTCAACGCCTCGCTGAATGGCCAAAATAGGCCAGCCGGTTTCTGTTTGCCAATAGTTATCCACCACAGGCTTCTTGAGTGCATCATGAATCCATGATGCGGTGGGCTCATCTAAGGGCTCGCCTGCTAAGAACAAAGTACGCAGTGTTGATAAGTTGTACTTACTCAAGAAAGCAGGATCTTGTTTCTTGAGCACCCGCACTGCTGTTGGTGCAGAGAACATCACCGAGACCTTGTACTTTTCTACCAAACTCCACCAAATGCCCGCATCAGGTCGTAGTGGCGTACCCTCATACATGATCGTGGCCATACCATTGATCAAGGGGCCATAAATAATGTAGCTATGACCCACTACCCAACCGATATCGGATGTCGTGAACATCGTCTCGCCGGGATTACCACCAAAGATTAAGCGCATCGAGCTTGCCAACGCTACGGCATAGCCGCCGGTATCGCGTTGCACACCCTTCGGCTTACCCGTCGTGCCCGAGGTATACAAAATATAGGAGGGATGGGTAGCATCAACCCACTCCACTGCTACCTTGGTGTTGAGATGTTTCTCGCGCTCACTCGCATAATCCAAATCGCGATTAGCGACCGTGGTGTATTC
>DBCI01000088.1:13163-18833 GCA_002292975.1 Polynucleobacter sp. UBA962
ATCATTTTGGGTTTGGCATCCTCAATGCGTGAAGCTAGGCTATGCGATGCAAAGCCTCCAAAGACCACCGAATGAATTGCGCCAATGCGCGCACAAGCCAACATCGCAAAACACGCTTCTGCAATCATCGGCATGTAAATTAAGACACGATCACCCTTCTTAACGCCATTGGCCTGCAAAATAGCAGCCATGCGATTAACTTCAGCATGTAATTCCTCAAAGGTATAAGCACACTCTTGCTCGGTCTCGGTGGATACCGCAACCAATGCGATCTGCTTAGCACGATCTTTTAAATGTCGATCTACTGCGTTATGGCAAAGATTGGTTTGCCCACCCACGAACCATTTAGCAAACGGTGGTTTGGAGTAATCCAAAACCTGCTCAAAGGGCTTATGCCAATCGATTAATTTGGCTTGTTCAGTCCAAAACCCCTTTGGATCTTTAACCGATTGCTCATGAAATGATTTGTAATTTGTGCTCATCCTACATTCCTCTTGAAACAACGTGGATTAATAATCGTATGACTAGGGTGTAGTTTTAACACCGGCACTTACACCTGAACCCGATCCACTTCCTGTTTTCGCTGATTTTGATGCATTTGTCGATGGGGATTTTTGCTGAGTACTCGCTGTTTTTGGTTTAGCAGTGCTAGCCTTCGTGTTATTGCCCTGACTAGGCTTAGCGGTTTTTGGTTTTGGAGGTGTAGTTTTATCTAGCTTTAACTGGCCATGCTCTGCTACATGCATTGGAATATCCGAGTCTTTTCCTGGGGGTTTCGGGATCAAAATCGTTGAGCCCGCCCGAATCCGCATTCCTCGCGGTATGTTATTGACATCGCGGATCAATTGGGGATTGAGCACAAGGCGAGTAGCTAATTGCTCCGGGGTCTCACTCTTGGTGACGGTTAAGGCGGTCCACGAAGACAGGGGCTTGATATAGCTAGCCAAGTTCATCTGAAATAGTTCGGCACGAGTAAATGGCAAGAGCATTTGTTGATCGGCTGCTCCCAAAATAACAGGCTTATTAAATGCAGGATTGAGGTTTCTGAAATCCTCTAAGGACATCTCTGCCAGTTGTGCGGCTAGCTCCACATCAATGTCGCGGGTCACATCAATCGCCACAAAATAAGGATGGTTCTCAAGCTCAGGCAAAACGATGCCGTATGCAGCAGGATCGTTCACAATATTTTTGTATGCCATTAACTTTGGAACATACTCCCGCGTTTCTCTGGGCATTGTTAAGCTCCGGTAGTCAGTGGGCTTACGTTGCGCTTGGTTACGTTTAATGGCTTTAGCAACATTACCTTCACCCCAGTTATACGCCGCTAGTGCTAACTGCCAGTCTCCAAACTGGTTATACAGACGTTGTAAATAATCAAGCGCTGCATTGGTCGATTGAATAACATCACGCCGCTCGTCCCGAAACACATTTTGGGTTAGCTTGAAATCCTTACCAGTCCTCGGCATAAACTGCCAAATTCCCATCGCCTTGGCAGTTGATTTAGCCTCTGGATTAAATGCACTTTCAACAAAAGGTAATAGCGCTAACTCACTTGGCATCTTGCGACGATTTACTTCTTCGACAATATAAAAAAGATACCGCGAGGAACGCGCCATCGAACGATCAAGATAATCCGGTCGCGCTGTTAGCCAGCGGGTTTGTTGAAGGACGAGAGGGCTATCCAACTCCGGTAGCTGGAAGCCTTGACGAATATGGATCCATAAATTATTCGAGGGCGCCATCACGCTACTAACTGACTGCTTACTCAAATCAACGCGGGGTGCCTGAGTAGCACGTGGATCGCGCTTGGTATCAGTACTGGGAGACCACTCATTACTAGTCGTGGTGGTGGTAGCGCAAGCGCTGAGTAGCAAAACCAGCACACTGCTCACAATCCTTAGGCTGCGAATGATGTTCATTTTAGAAACGATCCTTCCAAGCTCGCACCACCGCCAAGACCTCTGCTGCAGTGTTCAGTTTTTTACCAATCGTATTTTCTGCAGCAACGACGACGGGTTCTTGGTCACAGCGCATAAATGGATTGACGCGGCGCTCATGGCCAATGGTTGTGGGAACTGTGGGCTGATTATTCTGCCGAAGATCATGAGCAGTTTTAGCCCATTGTTGCAAATCGTGATTATTGGGCTCCACTGCCAGTGCAAAACGAATATTCGATAAGGTGTACTCGTGGGTGCAATACACCAAAGTATCTGCAGGCAAGCCCAGGAACTTTGATAAAGAGGATGACATTTGGCTGGGGGTACCCTCAAATAGACGCCCACAACCGGAGGCAAATAAAGTATCCCCACAAAAGAGTTTGGGGCTCTGATCGGGGTTATGGGCCACATCGGCCACATAGGCAATATGACCCAGAGTATGGCCAGGAACCTCAAGTACGTGAAGGGAGATTGCGGGTTTGGCAATCTCCACCCGATCCCCCTCAAATAAGGCATAAGTTCGCTCAGGGATGTCTTCTGCAGCAGGGCCATAGATCGGAAACGATAGCCCTTGAGAATGCCCCCACGTCAACAAATCCTTTAAACCACCGATATGGTCAGCGTGATAATGAGTGATTAGAATGCCAGTAAGCTGCAGGTTTTCTTGCTGGAGATAGTGAATGGCTGGTTTAGCGTCTCCTGGATCAACGAGGATGGCAGATTGGCTGTCCCGAATGCACCAGATGTAATTATCAGTAAAGGCAGGAATGGGCCAAACGTGTAAGGTCGAATTTGAAGCCATTAGCAAACCCTTGGGACACAAGTCAATTCTTCTATGATAACAAGCACTCCCCCCGATCTGCTAACTAAGCGCCCTCCCGAGAACTCCTGGGAAAATTGGTTGCTATCCCCGCCCGGTCAATACATCTTGCAATCGGAACAATTGCTGTTTAATCAAGCGGTCAGCGATGTGTTTGGATACCATGCCTTACAAATTGGCTTACCGCAAATGAACACGCTATTAGAAAGTCGTATTTCTCTTAAGTTAATGTTATTGCCCCAAGGTGTCTCTAAATCAGCGGGGGATTTGCCCTATCAGCAGATTGAAGGAATACCTGAAGAACTCCCCTTCGCAAATCAATCGATTGATTTAGTCATCTTGCCCCATGTATTGGAGTTTGCGAACGATCCGCATCAAATCCTGCGAGAGGTGGATCGGGTATTAATTCCTGAGGGTCGTGTTGTGATCTCCGGATTCAATCCAGTTAGCCTATGGGGCCTACGGCAATACACAGGGCGTCTGATCGGGCAAGCCTATCTCCCCAAAGAGGGGCAGTTCATGAGCCTGCTCCGCGTCAAGGATTGGCTCAAGCTTTTAGACTACTCGGTCGATCGAGGCCACTTCGCCTGCTACCGTCTTCCAGTTCGCAAAGAGAAAAACTTAGCGCGCATGGCTTTCTTAGAAAAAATGGGCAACCGGTGGTGGCCTATTTTTGGTTCGGTCTTTTTAATTTCGGCCATTAAACGGCATGCGGGGATGCGGCTCGTGGGTCGCGTTCCTAAAACCACATTGCAAGCCTTGCCGCAATTTAATCCCGCTGCTCAAAATACCAGTCAACAAAGTACGGAACAGGTATAAAGACGTCATGAGTAAGCCTCACATCATTATTTATACCGATGGCGCTTGTAAAGGTAATCCAGGCCCAGGCGGATGGGGTGCGGTGTTGCGCGCTGGCCATCATGAAAAGCATTTGCACGGAGGCGCGCACTCCACTACCAATAATCGGATGGAAATTAGTGCCGTGATTCATGCGCTTAAAGCCTTAAAACAAGCTAGTGTGGTTGAGCTCTATACCGACTCTCAGTATGTCCAAAAAGGGGTAACCGAGTGGCTTACTGGCTGGAAAGCGCGGGGCTGGAAAACAGCAGATAAATCTCCGGTCAAAAATGTTGATCTCTGGCAAGAGCTTGACGCCCTCCTTCCTAATCATGAAATTACCTGGTATTGGGTACGGGGCCATAGCGGACACCCCGGTAATGAATTAGCAGATCAACTTGCCAATCGCGGGGTCGAGGAGTTTTTGAGCGCCAAATAAGCTCATGTTGAGCTAAACCGACACATACGTAACGCTTATGAGAGAATGCTTTAACTCATTAAATATAAAAGCTATTTAGACTAACGTTGTGACTGAAAAACTTTCCGTACTGAATCGGCTCAAAACAAAGTTGATGTCCTGGGGCTACGCACTGCTGACGCGCATTCAAAGCATTGATCTCACCAATATCAAGAGCTTTGTAATCAAGCACAAGTGGCGAATCCTGATCATTCTAGTTCTGATCTACGCAGGCACTAAAGCCTATGATCATTTTTTTCCGACCGAGGTTAAACGTGGTGGAGTGCAAACAGTCACCACACTGGCTCTAGAGAAAAAAGATGTCCCTCTGGTCATTGAGTCGACTGGTACCATAGCCGCAGCCAATATCGTCGACATTCGACCGATGATTACAAATATGGTCAAAGAGATACATATTAAGGAAGGTCAAGATGTGAAGAAGGGGCAACTTCTCTTCACCTTGGATGACCGCAATGATCGTGCTAACTACGACAGGGCGAAAGCCTTAGCCGATGATGCCCAGCGTCAATTACAACGCGCCAAAGAATTAGTAGCCAAAAACTTTATCTCGAAAGCAGGTCTAGACACTGCAGAGGCTAATGCTAAATCAACAATGGCCACCGCGCGCGCAGCGGAGGTGCAGCTCTCTTTTGATAGCATTCGCTCTCCAATTGATGGGCGCGCCGGTATTATTAATGTGTTTCCTGGTTCCCTCGTTCAAGCGAGTAATGTGGTGGTCTCCAGCACCACCTCAACCGCTACCTCAACGACAGGTGCAATGGTGACGATTACGCAAATCGACCCAATTAATGTGCAATTTATCGTTGCAGAAAATAACATACCCCTACTGATGCAAAACGATATTGCGAACCTGAAGGTCTCGGTGACCGTTGGCAATAATCTCACACAGATTTACGAAGGCAAAGTGATTGTGGTCGATAACCAAGTCGATCCCGCTATTGGTGCTGTCCGCGTCAAGGCACAGATTCCTAATCAAAAACGTACCCTATTACCAGGTCAATTTGCACGGATTAAGCTAGAAGCAAATACTCTAAAAGACGCCATTGTGATTCCGTCTCAAGCGGTGGTGATTAATCCAAGAGGACGATTTGTTTATATTGTTGGTCAAGACGACAAAGTCAATCTAAGGCCCATTAAGGTCACTTACGAATACCAAGGCAATGCAGCGATTACTGGGGTCGAGGTGGGTGAGCGTATTGTCCTCGAAGGTAAACAAAACTTAAGGCCAGGAGTCAAAATTAGGGAGGCTAAGGTAACTCCTCCAGCCAAACCCGCGATAGCAGAATCAAAACCTACTGATGTAAAGCCCTCTGAAGCAAAACCCTCAGAGTCAAAACCCACTGAGAAAAAATGACGCTCTCTGAGCTATGTATCCGCCGGCCGGTCATGACCGTATTGCTATCGGTGGTTACGGTGGTAGCGGGTGCAATTGCGTACACGCGCATACCGGTAGCTGCGCTCCCTAGCTTCAACACACCGGTCATTTCAGTATCCGCTTCACTGCCTGGAGCATCGCCTGAGAATATGGCCTCCTCGGTGGCACTTCCTCTAGAAAAAGAGTTTTCTACCATTGACGGCATTTCGGTGATTAGCTCAGT
>DBCI01000088.1:18899-19618 GCA_002292975.1 Polynucleobacter sp. UBA962
GCGGTTGATGTACAAGCAGCACTCTTACGCGCTCAGCGACGTCTTCCGATCGAGATGACTGTGCCGCCATCCTATCGCAAAGTTAACCCAGCCGATGCACCCGTTTTAATCATCGGTATTACCTCACCTTCCATGGATCTATCGGAGCTTAATGACTATGCAGAGAACTTGGTCTCGCCAACGCTCTCCACCATTAATGGCGTTGCACAAGTTATTGTTTATGGAATTAAACGCTATGCAATCCGCGTACAAGCTCGCCCCGATGCTCTGGCAGTCAATAACCTCACGATGGAAGATTTATCCATTGCAATCAATAAAGCAAACTCCAATACACCCTTGGGTGTTCTTGAGGGTCCCCGTCAGCTCTTAACCATTTATGCCAATAAGCAATTAGTGTCTGCGCAAGACTTTGCCAATATCATCGTTGCTCAGAAAAATGGTTTGCCCATTTATCTCCGAGATGTTGCTGAGGTCATAGAAAGCTACGAGAACGTTCGTACCTTAGCCACAACTAATGGTGAGCGCTCGATTGCTGTTGCCATTCAACGGCAGCCAAACGCCAACACGGTCAAGGTAGTCGATGCGGTGAAGGCAATGATCCCGCAGTTTGAGAAACAACTACCGGCATCCATCAAGTTAACCCTCATTAACGATCGATCCAAATCGATTCGGGAGGCGATCCATGATGTTAATTTCACCCTAGGCTTAACCGTAGCGCT
>DBCI01000082.1 GCA_002292975.1 Polynucleobacter sp. UBA962
TATTTCTAATTACCGCAAATTAAATATAGAGCAACGCGTCAAATTTTTTACGACCTTGGCGGAGCAATTTAATATTGATGTAGAAGCGCTTACTAAAGCCACGCAAAGTTTTGCTGCAGACCCTAGTGCCCGTAATTACATTCGCCTGCAAAAGATATCAGAGTCTCCTAGACAAGAGCTCTTGCGGCGTTTAAATCGCGCTCCTAGTGGGACTGCTGCCGTGGTGGAGATGCGTCGCGATCTTTTAAGCATGCTGCACAAGAAGCCTGAGTTAGCAGGCCTAGACTATGACATGCGGCATTTGCTGTCATCCTGGTTTAATCCAGGTTTTTTGAAAATGCACCGAGTGGATTGGAAATCTCCCGCTGAGATTTTGGAAAAGATCATCGCCCATGAAGCAGTACATGCGATTGATGGCTGGGATGATTTGCGTCGCCGCTTGCAGCCAGATCGCCGGTGCTTTGCATTCTTTCATCCTCAACTACCGGATGAACCATTAATTTTTGTGGAAGTCGCACTATTACCTGAAATCCCAGTAGCAATCATGCCCTTAGTGGATAAGAAATCATTGCCTGTGGAGCAAACGAATCAATACAAGGTAGCGGCCTTCTATTCCATTAGTAACTGCGAATCAGGTTTGCGTGGGGTATCTATGGGTAACTTCCTGATTAAACGAGTTGCTGAGCAATTGCATGCTGAGTTTCCAGGACTTAAAACGTTTGTCACTCTCTCTCCAATTCCAGGTTTGATGGACTGGATTACTGCAGGGGCTCATTTGGGTGAAGGCCCAAGTGCCGATAAGGTTAAGCCCGCGATTCGGAAGTCGCGCGATGAGTCTCTTGAATTACTGAAACTGAGTGGTACATCATGGCCAGATAAGTTATCAAAAGCATGGCACCCAGATACCTCTACCAAAAAAGAGAAAGAGGCTTTTGAGTGCCTAACCGCAATTTACTTAGCCTGTGTCACCCCTAATCGGGATGGAAATCCCGTGGCAAAGTTTCATTTGGGTAATGGAGCGAAGTTACATCAAGTTAATTGGGCTGGAGACTTGTCTAAAAATGGTCTACGGCAGTCGGCAGGCTTGATGGTCAACTATTTGTATGACCTTGCAAATGTTGAAGAAAATCATGAGCAATTTGTGAATGGTGAGATCATTTATTCAAGGTCAGTCGCTAAGCTGATGAACCCTTAAAGCTCTAAGTCCTATATAAGACTTTTAGGGGTTTAGCCCTAGTTTTTGTAGTTCGTTTTAGAATGGTGATCGCATCTAATTTTGATCGTAAATGAATTTAAGAGGAGACAAACAAAATGGTTTTTAATTCAAAGAAAAAAATCGCCGGTTTACTGGTTGGCTTGCTGTCAGTACTAGGTGTTTCTAGTACAGCTATGGCTCAGGAATGGCCGGTTAAAGCGGTCACATTTTTGAACCCATTCCCAGCTGGTGGCGGTACAGATGCATTTGCTCGTCCTTTGGCAGCTCAGTTGACCGAGCAGCTCGGTAAGCAGTTCATTATTGATAACCGTGGCGGTGCAGGCGGTACTGTCGGCGCCTCAGTAGCTGCTAAAGCTGCCCCTGATGGCTACACCTGGTTTATTGGTGCCTCCCATCACACCATCGCACCTTCTATGTATAAAACCCTTGACTACGATATTCAGAAGAGCTTTATACCGATTGCCTTGTTAGCCAGTGTTCCACAAGTCTTGGTAGTTAATCCTGGTCGAGTAAATGCCCGGAATCTTAAAGACTTTATCGCTCTGATGAAGAAAAATCCTGGTAAATACAACTTTGCGAGTGCGGGCAGCGGTACCGTGCACCATCTGGCAGGCGAGTTGTTCAAGATCCAAACGGGTACTTTCATCGTTCATATCCCTTATCGTGGCGCTGGTCCCGCGATGAGTGATTTGCTAGCAGGTCAGGTTGATCTTGAGTTTGATGGCCTTGGTACTTCAGCCCCCCAAATTAATGCAGGTAAGTTATTTGCCATTGCAGTAGCTGCGGATAAGCGTAATCCTGCAATTCCGAATGTGCCAACTTTTGCAGAAGCAGGTTTGCCAGACTACAAAGTATCAACTTGGTATGCCATGTTCGCGCCAGCAGGAACACCGAAGCCAATCATTGATAAGATGACCGCAGAAGTACAAAAAGCCCTAAATAATCCTAAGTTAAAAGCAATTTGGGCAAGTAATGGTGCTGAGACTCCTAACCTTTATGGCCCAGCATTTGGCCAATTGGTCGCGGCTGACGTTAAGCGTTGGGCAGAAGTTGTTCAAAAATCAGGCGCTAAGCTCGATTAATTTGTACTTGTTTGTAAGGGGTTGGTAGTGAACTTGTACGCATTACTAGAAAAAGGTTTTCCTAAGAACCGCGAAGACTGTGCACTAGAAACCCCTGAAGGCTTGTTTTACACGTGGCGCGATATCGATCGCGCTACAGCCATGATGGCAAACCTGCTTAAGAGCCTGAACTTACCTTCAGGCTCTCGAGTGGCAGTTCAGGTTGAAAAATCCCCAGAAGCATTATTTCTTTATCTCGCAACATTACGAGCTGGCTTCGTCTATTTGCCTCTCAATACCGCTTATCAAGAATCTGAGATTCAGTACTTTATAGAAAATGCTGAACCTGCTGTAGTTATATGTAGCCCCAAAAACTTTTCGTGGATCTCCAAAATTGCTTTTAAGGCTGGCACTAAAAACGTTTTTACTTTAGATGAGAACAGAACTGGTTCATTACTAGAGCGCTCAGTACATTGTTCAGACCAATTTAATACCGTTACTAGAACCAATGATGATCTAGCTGCGATTTTGTATACCTCAGGTACAACTGGTCGCAGCAAAGGTGCGATGTTGACCCATGGTAATTTGGGTAGCAATGCCTTAGTCCTAAATCAATTCTGGGGCTGGAAAAAAGGGGATGTACTTTTACATGCCCTGCCCATCTTTCATGTGCATGGCCTATTCGTGGCTGCTCACGGTGCCCTGATTAACGGCAGCAAAATGATTTGGCTACCGCGTTTGGATACGACCCAGCTCATTAAGTACTTACCTCGTTCAACCGTGATGATGGGGGTTCCAACATTCTACGTTCGGCTTTTAATGGACCCGAACTTTAATAAAGCTGTTTGCAAGAATATGCGACTTTTTGTCTCGGGCTCCGCTCCTTTACTGACCGAGACCTTTAATAACTTCCAAAAGCTTAGTGGCCATACTATTTTGGAGCGCTACGGTATGAGTGAGACCGTGATGCTGGTATCCAATCCCTACGAAGGCGCTCGGATTGGTGGCTCAGTTGGCGTTGTTTTGCCAGGCGTTGAGGTACGTGTAGTAAACGAGTCTGGTCAGTTATGCGGGTCCGATGAAATCGGCGGCATTGAAGTTCGTGGCCCCAATATCTTTAAGGGGTACTGGCGCATGCCCGAGAAGACCGCTGAGGAGTTTACAAAAGATGGCTGGTTCAAGACTGGTGATGTTGGACGTTGGGGCGGAGAAACTAGCGCTGGCAAAGTTCCTAATCATTATCTTTGTATCGTCGGTCGCAATAAGGATTTAATCATCTCCGGTGGTTATAACGTCTATCCTAAAGAGATTGAGAGTTTTATCGATGACATGGATGGAGTTGAGGAAAGCGCCGTGATTGGCATACCGCATAAAGATTTTGGGGAAGCAGTAATGGCGCTGGTGGTTCCTAAACCAGGAATCAAACTAAATGGTCAAGCAATGATTGATGCGCTGAAGTCAAAGATTGCAAACTTTAAGGTACCAAAGCGGGTAGAGATTTTAGAAAGTCTGCCCCGTAATGCGATGGGTAAGGTACAAAAGAACGTCTTGCGACAGCAGTACAGCACTTAAACGATAAGCGCTTTACGGGCTTCGTTAAACATGAACAAAGCCAAAAACATCAGCATGACCCCAAAGACACGCTTTAACTCAACAACGTTTAGTTTGCGCGCTAGCTTTGCTCCAAGTGGTGCAGTGAATATGCTAGTTGCCACAATGCACGCCACAGCTGGTAGATAAATAAAACCAAAGGAGCCGGCTGGTAAATCAGGGCGCCCATAGCTACCAAAGATATAACCGAGAGTTGACGCCAATGCAATCGGAAATCCTAATCCCGAGGAGGTTGCCATTGCAATGTGCGGCTTCACATTGCACCAGATCATGAATGGCACAGTCACGAATGCTCCTCCAGCTCCTAATAGACTGGAAAGTGCTCCAGAAAATGCGCCATAGGAGAAAAGCCCCACTCTGCCAGGAAGATCACGCTCAGGCTTCGGTTTCTTATTAATAAACATCTGGATCGAGGTATACACAATAAAGACTGCAAAAAAGAGTGATAGCCAGCCTGTATTGAATGCATCAAAGAGCTCGCTGCCCCCTACAAAACTACCAGCAATAATCCCGGGGGTAAAACCGGTTACCAATTGCCAATTAATCGAGCCGTGTTTGTGGTGAGCCCAAATCGCAGAAAGTGAGGTAAATACAATGGTGGTCATGCCAGTAGCAATCGCCATATGCACAATGATGTCTTGGCTAAAGTTCTGGTGATTGAACACGATGATCATGAAGGGGACTAAGATCATGCCCCCACCAATTCCGAGAAGCCCTGCTAAGAATCCTGCACAAGCACCACAAACCAGCAGGATGGCAATATCCGTTAAGAGCATAAAAGGATCCCCGCCTTGGGCGCTAGGCCGTCATCCTGAACCCTAAAGTTCAAGGTGGTACGGTAGCAATACTTCGGGTGCATCAAAAGATCCAGGGAGTGCAAGACGAGCCCGCACTATGAATCGATAAGACGCTCGCGCCCATACTGCAATACCCGTTCCGTATGCTTACGCATCGGTTCAAGGAACTATTGGCCTTGGCGCACCAGGCAGGGAAAGGGTTTTCATAAGAGAGTCAACCTGCTGTTCAAGGGCAAGGACCTCTTGTTCAATTTGAATCAGATGCTCGGGATTAGCTTGAGGAGTATTAGAAGCCTCCGCAATCATCTTCTGCGCCTGAATTAACTCGCCTGCTAATTTAATGGCAGCCATCATTGCAGCACGCTCAATACTTTTATTACCACTAGCAAGAGCTAGTTGTATTTGCTCATCTGCAAAAGCACATGCTTCCCGGAGCAAAGGCTCATGATCGCTTGTAGTGGCAAGAGTAATTTTATGGCCAGCTAGGCTG
>DBCI01000027.1:0-436 GCA_002292975.1 Polynucleobacter sp. UBA962
TAAAAATCTTATAAATTTTGAACGTCCATCAAAACAAAAACCACCCGCAGGTGGTTTTTAATGGGCGGAACTCTTTGTTAAGCGCTTGCTTTATCTCCTGTACCCAAAAACTCCACTATTTTTTTTGCCGTCTCCATGTAGCGCGCATTCATTTTGCGATACTGGTTGAGCTCAGCCATGATTGGATTTTCTGATGATTCAAAGGATGCGTCCTCGTATCCAGGGTGATATGGCGCCTCGTGTACTAATTTGCTATTCATAAATCCTCCAAAGGTTAGGTAAGTTAATAGAATCAATGTAGCATAGTAAAATTGAAATTTATTGCATAATAATCAATGACTTATATTGATAAGACCACGTCTAACTAAGTTTTTAGAGAGTAGGATTTCATTTTTCAGCAAGTCATTTCATATTGCGGAATTCGTATAGCTAGCTA
>DBCI01000027.1:512-6725 GCA_002292975.1 Polynucleobacter sp. UBA962
AAGCATGCGTTTTGCCTTTTCGATCGAAAGCGTAAACGGATATGCCGTGGTTCGTACTGCTTCTCTTACCAATGGGGGGTCGCCCTTCAGTGGTAAGTAGTTCCAACCATTTTCGGTAAAGCGGGCCAATGGCCAAGCTACTGTCCGAGGTATTGAAAGTGTTGGGACTCGGTAGCGTCCAGCCTCCAAACGTTGGGTCATCCACCCCCGAAAACTCATGATCTCATTATCGGCAATAAAAAATGCTTCCGCACTTGCTGAGCTTTGCAATGCTAAACAAATCGCATCGCATAAATTGCCGATATAACAACTTGAATATAAATATTCCCCTTGATTAAACCACCCAAATTTTCCCTGATTTGCAGCAGGACCGATTTGGCGATCGACCAAATCTCCTAGTCCCCAAACAAATGCAGGACGTAATATCACTGTTGCAAGTTGTGCCGTATTTGCGCTTATTACAATCCGCTCAGCCTGTGCCTTGGAGTGTGCAAAGCGCATTTCAACGCGCTGGCATAATGGCATTTGTTCTTGAGCATCGTATAGCGCACAACGTTCATTGAGAACGACACTCGCCGTACTCATATGTATAAAACGCTTTATACCTGTGGCTTGCGCGGCCTCGATTAATTTCTTAGTGAGCCCAATATTGATCCCTTGGAATAAGGCTGGTGAACCCCATAGGCGTACATGTGCTGCACAATGCACCACAGCATCGTGCCCACTGAGTGCGGTATTAAGATCAATCACTTCATTTAAATTACCTCGAACAGTTTCAATCCCCAGAGCCTGAAGTCGCCTCTCTTCTTGCGCCGAACGTATCGCGGCAGTAAGTCGATGCCCATCGGCAGACAACCGAATTAATGCATGTCTGCCAATAAAACCTTCGGCCCCAGTTATAAATATTCTCATCTTTGCTATGCTAGCTTACTTGTTTCTTTTTTCTCTTTGAGCACTTAATGAGTATCTACTGGATTGCACTTTTATTGGCGGGTCTTTGTGAGATTGGCTGGCCGCTCGGCCTCAAGCTAGCCGACCTGCCAAACATGAGAGCCTGGGGTCTTTTGTTAGCTATTGTTAGCATGACCCTTAGCGGTTTTTTATTGTGGTACTCCCTCAAAGAAATTCCGATCGGAACTGCTTATGCGGTATGGACTTCGATTGGGGCGGTGGGCACATTCACCATTGGGGTTCTCGTTTTTGGGGATCCTAATATTGCAATCCGCTGGGCTGGTGTAGCACTAATCCTGCTTGGCGTTATTTTATTAAAGATGGGTTAGGGCCTCTACTTACTGCGGTCAACTCTTTTACCAGCCTCTAATATCAAACCTACAAGTACAACCGCCAAAATCTGCGCAGCAATAAATCCCATAACACCATCAGGAGATATTCCAACAAAGGTATTGGTAAAACTGCGTGCGATGGTAACTGCTGGATTTGCAAAAAAGGTGGAGGATGTAAACCAATAGCCTGCGGTTACCGTCAAGGCAACTAGCATTGCAATTTTTTCTTTAGCTAACTTGTCACCGATGTATATTACGCCGAGCAGTATCAGTGTGGAGATGAACTCACTTGTCCATATTCCAAAACCATCCCGAGCCTTACTTGACTCCTGAATAATTTCAAGCCCAAATAAGATGTGGGTTATCAAAACACCGGCTATAGCACCCAAGAACTGGCAGGCCCAATAGATATAGAGTTCACTGGTTTTGAGTCGACCAATCTTCCAAAACATTGCGCTCACCACAGGATTGAAATGAGCGCCCGAAAGTGGGCCCAATAGACTGATTAAGACATATAGGGCAGCGCCTGTGGCAATACTGTTTCCGAGCAAGGCAACAGCTGCATTACCCTGACCAAGAGACTCGCCCATAATGCCCGAGCCTGTCACCACTGCTAACAATACTGCTGTGCCCAAAAACTCGCATAAATATCGCATCATGCTTTGCGATGGATCTCTTTGAGGCTTATGGAATTTAATGTATCAAGTGGCATTTCCGCCAATAGATCAATTCTCTTTTTAAGGCCATTCATAACCTCGACAAAGGCAGCTTTTTTATCCAAATCAGACCCCTCGACTTTGGACGGATCCGGAAATCCCCAATGTGCAGTTGCAGGGTTGCCTGGCCAAATAGGGCATACCTCACCTGCGGCGTTATCGCATACGGTCACAATGAAATCCATTTTCGGCGCCTCAGGTAAGCCAAACTCATCCCAATTCTTTGAGCGTAATCGGGTAGAGTCATAGCCCATCTCAATGGCTAATTCTTTTGCAAAGGGATTTACTGCTGTGCCTGGTGTTGAGCCTGCCGAATAACCGATAAATTTACCGCTTGGGTGAGTCGAGGCAAGCGCCTCACCTAATACCGAACGTGCAGAGTTATGGGTGCAGAGAAATAAGATGTTGTATTTGTTCATCTCGAAGATTTCCTTTACTTAAGAACAAGATGTTTTACGAATCGTCGGCATGGAGACAGTCGCCAGTGGCGTCGGTACACAACAGGCACTATTTGCCACGGACTCATGATTAAATACTGGGATTGAGTCCAGTGTATGAAAAGTCTCCCAGGCTATTCCAGCTGGATCATTCATCCAATATTTATCGGAACTCGCATAGCAACAGGCTGCATCGACTTCTTCTATTAGCTCACCCTCAATTTGTTCGAGTCGATCTTTCATTTCTGCTAACTCGGTCTCGTCATCCACTTGGATTCCTAAATGATTAACACCAAGTACCGCACCGCGTGCAGAAATCGCAAAGTTGATCTTTGGATCCTCAAGCTGCCATTTGGCGTAGTCGCTTTTAATAACCGTTGGCTCTGAAGCAAACATTTTTGAGTAAAACGGTATGCTTGCGGCTATATTCGGTACTGATACATGAATATGCATTCGTTTCATTGACAATTCACTGCCTTTCTTTTTCTCGTAATACATGGCTGCCCTCCACAGCAATTTTCTAAAAGGAAATTACTCAATCCTTCTACTAATTTGGCGTTGGGGCTGTAAATTAAATAGCGGCTTTGGCGTTCTACCAACACTAAATTAGCCTGCACTAACTCCTTAAGATGAAAGCTCAAAGTGGCGTTTGGTATACCTAATTTTTCAACGATTTCTCCGGGTGTGACCCCGCCATTACCCTTTTGTACGATTAAACGAAATATATTTAAGCGCGACTCTTGTCCTAAGGCTAAAAATACCCGAATGGCATCTGTGTTTTTCATATTTCTAATTATATAGAAATATATGACATTTCGATGACATCAGCTTAAGGCAATGGTTTTACTGATTGTTGCGTTTCGCTTTACTATCTGCAGGAACGTTGATGTATTCAAATGGGCAATGTCGACATGCATTGCCGCAACATGTTCCGCGCTTTAAGTGCGCCTTGCTGGTAAGCACTATATATCCAGAATCAGGATCGATATACGAATCTTGATTGTTATCGCAAGCCCGCTGATGAAGCTCTTCCATAGGGCTCATGTCTAGCTGCTGAATTGCATTACAAAGAATTGAGTGCTCACTGTCTTTTTTCTTGTCATTTTTAGCTCCTCGTGCAACTTATATAAAATGAATAACAACCCGCGCGTATGCTTCTGTTAATTCTGCAGAATTTCACTGATCTCAATTAAATTAAAGTCTGGATCTCGCACGTATACAGAATTTATCTTGGCAGTCGCACCTGTTCTTATAATTGGCCCCTCAATAATTGGCCATTTTGCCTGTTTTAACCGTTCAATTACTTGGATTAAGGGGCGATCCGCAATAAAACACAGGTCTAACGATCCTGGCGTTGGAATATCTGCCTTTGGCTCAAATTCTTTTCCCTTGATATGAAGATTAATTTTTTGATTACCAAACTTAAATGCTTTACGCTCAATGGGCGGGGTTCCGCCCACAAAAGATTCTAGTGTCATACCCAAAACCTGCGTATAAAAATAAATGCAATCGGTTTCTTTGGCGGTTGTTAGAACCAAGTGGTCAAGATGATCAATCATCGCAATATCTTACCCATAAATGGAAAGCCTGCCGATTGAACTAACTCCCAGCAGTTGGGCTGTTCACTTAGGTGAGCATGGCCACTTTTGAACTAGGGCATCAAAGACAAGAGAGGCAAAAGCTTCATTCATTCGTTTTGGTTGAGTGGCAACATAATCTCTGACTACTTGAGCACGCTCTTTAATATCAACACTTTGGGGGACACAAATTTTTTTGTCGTAATGAGCGTTATCTTCTACCCCCAAAATAATCCCAATACATAATCCTTGATTAAAGTTTTCTGCCTTTGCTTTACTACCTGCTATCTCACTACATACCAAGTTGAGTCTTGCTGTAGATAAATCGGGCATAGTATTCATATTAAAAGCTCCTGCAGCCCAAGAGGGGCTTGCATATAAAAAAGCAAGGAGTATGGTCAAAACGTTGCCGCTAAGTTTGTGATTCATATACGGAGTGTAATTAAAAACCTTTCAAAGATGGTATATAAAATCTTAGTGCCCCGTGGCGAAATCAAATAGCCAATACCAGGGATGCCTAACACTGTCTTTTGACCATCCCTTTAACTGGCGCTTGATTGCTACTGGATAGAAATAGGCTACCTGCACTGGGTCACCATTACCCACTAAGCAAGCTGGCTTACTAGGTTCGCCGTCTTAATTTAGTCTGACTTTACTCAGTCCAATTTTTAGATGGGCTATTAACTGCCTCATTCCATGTAATGAAACCACTGCGGTCTTTATCAATAAGGTTAAATTCAGCTTCAGAAATGCCAGCCTTTTTTGCCTCTTCTTTTGATATTTGTTTATCCCCGTTAAAATCAATTTTTTTAAAACTATATTTTTTAACTACTGTTGGCTTTGCACCGTCTGGTGCTGGGGTAGTTGCTTGTGAAAAAACTGTTATTGGTAATAAACAGGCTATGACTGTTGCGATCTTGATAAATTTCATTTTTATTCTCCAAGTTAATTATGTTTTTAATTTCACAATTATGAGCAAATAAAACACTATTGGCTTTACTCTTCATTGCAATTAATCTAAAGGCTCTATTAAATATAATACTGAGCTAAATGATATTGGTCAAAGACTTTATTGAACATTTGATCCAAGCCAATCATGAACGCCTGATACGATTACATTGCTGGATATTTGAGAAGTTAAAGGCCTCTTGTTTTCTGATTTGCGCAATCCCAATCAACGGAGTCTTTAAATTAGTTCAGGGCTCTGAAAAGAAGCGCCACAGGCTTTCTTTTTGTATCTTGGTGGCCCGGGGCTATATCGACCAGGGGCCAGGATGTCTGGCTCTATTTATTGTCGCCCTCTGGCTCAGGCATTGCGGTAAATAGCAATGTAAACATGATGATGACAACGAAACGAAAGGCCGCCTCGATACCATTCCACTGCTCGGATTGCCACATACAAAACCATTCGCCACCAATAACAATAAAACCAAAGAACCACAGTAAAAAACCAACCAAACAGCCAAGATATATCCAATTCTTAGCCTCATTAAATGCCAAGGGGGAATGAATATTTTTAAGCAGCCCAATGGCACCTATGAGCAACAAGACGCCTGTTAGAAATTCGGCAAATATAATTAGTCCATAGGCAAGACTCCAAACGAAGGGGTCAAGAATAGCTCGGTACTTCAAAGTATTGCTTGGAAATACTGTATCCATGGAAAGAGTGTGCTGAACAAAAGCGTAATTAGAGTCGTAGTCGGCCAGATTATTCAAGCAGACTAAAAGGGCAAAAACAGCAAGCAGCAAACAAACAATGGATTTACATACCCGCAGAATAGTCATCTCAGCAAATCCTATAAAAGGTCACAAAAGGCAATTCTACAGTTGTGCCACACAAATAAAAAACCACCCGAAGGTGGTTTTGGTACGGACCGTTGTTTCTTGGTAGCCCGGGGCGGAATCGACCAGAGCTCAAGATATCTAATCCAGCAAAAGCCTATATGGCGTCATCTTGGATTTCACAAAACCTTTCCTTTGATAAAAAGATTGTGCTTTGGTATTTTCAATATCAGTTAACAGAGTAAATCGCTTACAGCCTTCTTTTTTGGCTTCGCTAATCGCATAGTCAATTAACTTGGAGCCGATACCTTCCCCTCTAGATTTGGCTAGAACAACCATATCTTCAAGATTGGCGACTTTGGAACCAAGAGCAGTAGATTCAGTAAATAGTAAATTAATCATTCCTAATATTTTTTCA
>DBCI01000008.1:0-983 GCA_002292975.1 Polynucleobacter sp. UBA962
CAGACGCTTGGTGCCCGCATTGCTGATAGGGACCTTGATGATGGTGACAATCGGAATTTTTCTTTAGTAAAAAGACAATATTCGTTTTATGCGCCACATCTCAGCTATCTAGGTGGCCTTCTAAAACTCTGACAATATGTATCGCATCTCGCTGTGTTCCATCCGCAATTTGATGTCGGCAACTCGTGCCATCAGCCACCACAAGCGCATCAGGATGTTTGCGAATGGTTGGCAATAAACTGAGCTCTGCCATTTGTTTGGAGGCTTCAATGTGTTCAACTTCATAGCCAAAGCCACCAGCCATCCCGCAACAGGACGATTCAATCAGTTGTGGGTTGGCATTCGGAATTAACCTAAGAAGCTCTAATGCGGGGCTGACAGCAGCAAAGGCTTTTTGATGACAATGCCCATGAACCAGTATTGGTTGAGCCGATTCTTTAAAGCGTGGGGTAAAGCGCCCAGCTTTTTGTTCTTTGGCCAAAAATTCTTCGAGCAACTGCGCTTGCTGGCTTACCAGTTCTGCCTTTGGTCCTAAGCCCATTTGCAAGGCTTCATCGCGTAATGTAAATAAGCAGGAGGGCTCTAGACCGACAATCGCGATCCCTTGCTCCGCATACGGCGCTAAATGCCCAATGAGATCTGTAAGTCGAGACTTTGCTTCATCCACCATGCCAGCAGCGAGATAGGTTCGACCACAGCAAAACGGATTTTGATTACTTGTCCTAGGGGATGGCCTAGCAACATGAACCATATATCCGGACTTCTGCAACACGGAGAGGGCAGCTTGTAAGTTTTCATTCTCGAAGTAGGCATTAAAGGTATCGGCAAAGAGCACGACGCGCTTATCTGATTTGGCTAATTGCTCGGGTGTGGCAAACGGTAAATCACCTTGATTCCAAAAATGCTTAGACCGCCACACTGGTAAGGAGCGCTTGGCGCTAATGCCAGTAAACCATTCTTGCACTTTGGCAAGAATAGGAATG
>DBCI01000008.1:1013-1164 GCA_002292975.1 Polynucleobacter sp. UBA962
GATTGCGTAGGTTCAGTAAGAGCGGTAAGCCAGGTACTTTGCTAATCATGGGTGCATAGCGAGGCAAGTGAGCAACCAAACGATCGCGCACGGTATGACCAAAGCGCTCTTTGTATTGCGCCAAGAACTCAATCTTCATCTTGGCCATATC
>DBCI01000008.1:1237-3089 GCA_002292975.1 Polynucleobacter sp. UBA962
ACGCATAAGTCCATCACTTCTTTTACGGCTTGGGTGGCGAGTGGCAGATGCGCTGGAGGAGTATCCCCTGAATTACTAATTTGCCCAGACATTGCAAGTCGTAAGGTGTTCGCTCGGCCCCGGGTGAGATCTTTCTCATTACGGGTGATACGGTAACTGGGGCACATGACATCGGCATCAAACTTGCGGCAATGCCCATTGTTATTACACATTTCAATCGCTTTGGCTAAGCCTTGCGCTGGATCGCCTCCCGTACCAGCCGCAGTCACTGCTTCTGTGACGGGATTATTTTGTACATTCCACGCTGACCAATCGAGCTTTGGTGTCACGCTAATGACCTGGTAGCTAGGTGGATAACGAAAGTAGGCACTGTCATCCATTTTGGGAGGATTAACAATTTTCCCTGGGTTTAAACGATTGTTGGGGTCAAATTGGTGTTTGATCTGCGCTAGCGCTTCGGTGATCTTTGGTCCAAATTGCCAAGAGATCCACTCACCACGACACAGACCATCGCCATGCTCCCCGCTAAAGGCGCCTTTGTATTTACGTACCAACTCAGAGGCTTCTTGCGCAATGGTGCGCATCTTTGTTGCGCCATCGCGACGCATATCTAAAATAGGACGAACATGTAAGGTGCCAACTGAGGCATGGGCGTACCAAGTGCCGCGTGAGCCATATTTACTAAATACCTCAGTGAGCGCTTGAGTGTAATCAGCGAGATGCTCAAGTGGTACTGCGCAATCCTCGATAAAGCTCACCGGTTTACCATCGCCTTTGAGACTCATCATGATGTTAAGACCTGCTTTACGAACTTCCCATAGGTTCTTTTGCATCGCCGGTTCGGGCATCATCACAACCGAGTTCGGTGAACCTAAATCACTAATCAGCGTATCGAGATCTTTGAGTTTTTGCAGGAGAGGGGCATGCTCATCACCTGAGAACTCCACCAGCAAAATCGCATCCACTGTTTTAGCGTTTGCATTCACCAGCGCGGTTTCAATGGTTTTACGAAACGCGGGGTTATTGCGTGAGAGATCGATCATGGTGCGATCGACCAATTCCACTGCAGTGGGGCCTAACTTCACAATGTGTTGCGCACTATCCATAGCTTGATAGAAGCTTGCAAAGTTCACGACGCCCAAGACCTTATGTTTGGGTAAGCGCGCTAGTTTGAGCTTAAGGGATTTGAAGTAGGCTAGGGTACCTTCGCTACCAACAAGCAGATGAGAGAGGTTGACGCTGTTATCGAGGGTATAGGGCAGCTCACTTTGTGGATGAAAGACATCCAAGTTGTAACCCGCAACACGGCGCATGACCTTTGGCCAATGCGCCTCAATCTCCGGTTTTAGATCATCAACTAAGTGCTTGACATAGTCACCCAAGACCTTGGCACGACCTATACTTATTGAGTAACTACTAAATGAGGCGAGTTCCCCATCGGCAAGCCAAGCATCAATCCCTAAGACGTTATGCACCATATTGCCGTAGGCAATCGAGCGACTACCGCAGGAGTTGTTACCCGCCATACCACCAATGGTTGCTTGAGCCCCAGTAGATACATCCACGGGATACCATAGACCATAGGATTTAAGGTGGGCGTTTAAGTGATCAAGCACCATGCCGGGCTCCACTTCAATCGTGGCCCGATCAGGATCACTTAGGTCGGAAGAGAGGATTTTGCGAAAGTGCTTACTGTTATCAATTACGAGCGCCGTACCCGTGGTTTGACCACATTGACTGGTGCCACCACCACGGGGGAGTACAGGAATACCAGATTCATTGGCAACAGCAAGAGCTATCTCGATATCCTCGGCGGATTTGGGAATTAAAACCGCTATTGGGAATTGTTGAT
>DBCI01000124.1:0-179 GCA_002292975.1 Polynucleobacter sp. UBA962
GCGATTGGTAGCTCACGCTTGCCCCGATCAGCCAAGACCATCAGCTCGACACTGGCGGGCCTACCAAAATCAAATAACTCATTTAGGGCAGCGCGCACGGTTCTGCCAGTAAAGAGCACATCATCAATTAAGACAATGTGTGCACCGGTCACTTCAAATGGCAGGCGGGTTGTCATGCC
>DBCI01000124.1:256-1341 GCA_002292975.1 Polynucleobacter sp. UBA962
ACGCCGTACTGTGGCAAACCTAAATCGCCAGCCAAGCGCTCAGCAATCCAAGCGCCACCAATTGCAAGTCCGGCAATGCGGATGGTTGGTTTTGCCAAGAGCTTACTCTGAAGATTTACGTGTAGCTTGTTATACAGTAGCTCGGCATCCATCTTTTTTCCTGACTGGTTCAACCACTCAACGAGTTTCTTATTAAGTCCATCCCTATTTTATTGCCTTCGTGCTCTCAAGCCGCTATCCGTTCTCAAAACAGCTCGGGATCATCTAAATTTCTGGTTTGATTGCTTATTCTTTCTGCAATTGCGCCCTGCCTAAAGATGCTAAGTTGAGGGGTCTATTGCTTAAATTGATTAACTTTAACTATCTATTAATAAAATCGCTAGTTTTTTCCTATCAGTTCTATACAAAAATACGATTAAACCGTCATCAAAATTTCTGATAATAGAGCGGTGGATTGGTGAGCAAATGTAGTGATTGTTTACCGCCTCTTGATTTATAACATGTTAATTTTTAAGGAGTTTTTATGGCTAAGTCTGTAAAAGGTAGCAAGACTGAACAGTCTTTAAAAGAAGCGTTTGCGGGTGAGTCCCAAGCCAATCGCCGTTATTTGTATTTCGCAAACCAAGCTGATATTGCTGGTGCGAACGATGTTGCTGCAGTATTTCGTTCCACTGCTGAAGGTGAAACTGGTCACGCCCATGGTCATATGGAGTATTTGATCACTGGTGGTGCTGGCGAGCCAGGTACTGGCATGCCTGCGAAGACCGTTGCTGAAGCTTTGCAAGCGGCGATCGCTGGTGAGACCCATGAGTACACCGATATGTACCCAGGTATGGCAAAAACGGCTCGTGAAGAAGGTTTTGACGAGATCGCCGATTGGTTTGAGACCTTGGCAAAGGCAGAACGCAGCCACGCTAACAAGTTCACCAAGACTTTAGAAGCACATTTGGCAAATTCCTAATCTGTCATTTAGGTAAAAGAAAAGCGCTCCTCGGAGCGCTTTTTTATTTCGACAGAGCAAAGCTCCGTATGCTTAGAGAGCTTAACCAGCCTTCTTCGCCCATGCAGAACACCAACCAGCAGCA
>DBCI01000124.1:1357-2926 GCA_002292975.1 Polynucleobacter sp. UBA962
AACAGGCTGCAACCACCTGCAGCTGCAGAGCCTTTAGCTTGCCAGAGTGCGCAGTTGTCGCAACGCTGGGTATTAGCGTGCTTGGGGTATTTCTTGGTATCAACCTTAGTAGTATCCGCCTTGTAACCCAATGCTTGCGCTTGTGGGTCGGTCTCGGCAACCATTGCCTGTGCCTGAGCCAAGTTATTGAGTGAGAGGGTTGCTGCACCTGCAGCAGACATAATTAAAAACTGACGACGTGTGTTTTTCATGGATTCTCCGTTATGTACAAAACAGCAGACCGAATCTTAAAACACAAATCAATTTCACTAGAGTGGTTTTATAAGTAATTGATTCAATTGGTTTTTTAAATGAGAATGGTTCTCAATTCGAGTAATCCAAAATAAGCTCTGCCTAGGGTCGCCGCCATTTTTTCCCTGACAATCGACTAATTTTGATGCATTTAATTCCGTAAATTTATACACTTAATTCCGTATAAAAATAGACTAAATTCCGTAAAAATATGTATAATAACCATATGAATACAAGTAAAACTTTATTTTTCAGGCGGAATGTAGAGCCATTAATCGCGGAGTCTATGCTTGATACGCCCGTTATATTACTGGCTGGTCCGCGACAGGTTGGGAAAACCACCTTGGTAAAAAAAATTGCACAGGACAAAGGCCTTCGTTACTTAACCTTAGACGACGAGCTCACACTATTTTCTGTTCGCAATGACCCAGCAGGTGTTATTCGAGATCTGGACTATGCGGTGATTGATGAAATCCAGCGCGCACCTCAACTACTGCTAGCCATTAAGAAAAGTGTTGATGAGGATCGTCGGCCAGGACGCTTCCTTCTAACTGGGTCAGCAAATTTAATGACACTACCCAGAGTTGCCGACTCTCTAGCTGGTCGCATGGAAACCTTACAACTTCTCCCCTTATCGCAAAGCGAAATAGAGTCGAGCGAATCAAATTGGTTAGATGCTGCATTCTCAAACCGCATTCTTACAGTAGGTCAGATTGCAATCGGCAACGATCTCATCGAGCGTGTTCTCAAAGGCGGCTATCCAGAAGCTATTTCAAGGTCATCTAGTCGGCGCAGAACTGCATGGGCTAATCAGTACCTTGACGCCATTATTCAGAGGGATATTCGGGAAGTAGCAGAAATTGAAAAGTTAAATCAATTGCCACGCTTTTTGCAGACCTTAGCACCAACCGTTGGGCAAATGTGTAACTACACCCGATTGGGAGCGTATGTTGGTCTTGATGGTAAAACGGTCTCTCGCTACATCGGCATCTTTGAACAGATGTACCTCATGAAACGCATTGATGTTTGGTCGAAAAATAAGCTTAAGCGGATTACAAAGATTCCTAAATTGCAATTTATTGATTCAGGTTTACTTGCATCGTTAATGGGTCTTAATCTCGACGAGGTTCAAAAAGATCGTAGCCGATTTGGTAATGTCTTAGAGACCTTTGTCTATGGAGAACTACTGAAGCACGCGTCTACCGCACGTGGTCATTATCAATTAATGTGTTATCGAAACACTAATCAGACAGAAGTCGATTTAGTTATCGAAAGCAC
>DBCI01000070.1:0-632 GCA_002292975.1 Polynucleobacter sp. UBA962
ACTTGTTAATCGGATTGAACGAATAACAACGAATATAGGAATTATTGCTGCATTAACACTCGTGCCATTAATTCTGACTACGACCTACGAAGTACTAGCGCGCTATCTTTTTGATGCGCCCACGATATGGGCCTATGAGGTAGGTTACATGCTGACCGGAACCCATTTTTTATTAGGGATGGCCTACACGCTCCAACAAGGGCAATTTATTCGGATTGATATTTTTAGTCAGGATATGAGTGCGAAGACTAGAGCATTCATTGATCTTTGTGCTTATTCAGTGATTTTGCCATTAATGATGTGGCTAACGTATGGATTAACTTCTTATTTAATTTCTGGATTCATTAAAAATGAACGCAGCGGTCAATCGGCAATGAATATGGTAGTTTGGCCATTTCGCGTTGTCTTCTTGATCGCATTTACATTACTAGCATTACAAGTCTATGCCGAGTTTATGAAATCACTCGAAAAATATAAGGCTGCCAAAGCATGATCGATATTATTCCTTTTTTCATGCTACCCGTAGCATTCGTGCTCATGTTTTTGGGTATTCAAGTTGCTTTTGCCATGATGATTACAGCCGTATTGTTTGGGCTACATATATTTGGTGATCGCGTCATTTTTCAGTTCAT
>DBCI01000070.1:734-1690 GCA_002292975.1 Polynucleobacter sp. UBA962
CTCGAGAAATCCGGAATCGCCGATAAATTATTTGAAGCCATTCATATTTGGACACGACGCCTACCGGGTGGCTTAGCCCTAGCGACCGTCATTATGTGCATTATCTTCGCGGCATCCAGTGGTGTGATCGGCGCTACGGAGTCTGTGGTTGGATTGTTAACGATCCCAATCATGCTGCGCTATAAATACAACAAGGCCATGATATCGGGCACGATTTGTGCGGGTGGCTCATTAGGAACTATTATTCCACCTTCAGTCGTAGCTGTTGTGATGGGCCCACTGGCAAGCGTTTCGGTTGGCGATTTGCTTTATGGGATGGTATTTCCAGGCCTCATTATGGCCAGCTTGTACTTGGTATACATCTTCACTTTATGTCTAATCAAGCCAGAGTTCGGGCCACGCATTCCTCCAGAGCCAGGTGACCCGAGTTTTACAGAGAAGATTTGGATTTCCACAAAAAATCTTGTGCCACCCTTATTGATGATTACTGCGGTTTTGGGATCTATTCTGTTTGGTTTGGCGTCTCCCACAGAAGCTGCGGCCATTGGAGCAATCTCTTCCGTTTTATTGACCGTGCTTTACAAAAACTTTACCTGGAAAGGTTTGTACGACGCACTACTTAAAACAGTATTGATCACTGCAATGATCATGGCAGTTTTACTAGCCGGCTCTTTATTTACGGGAGTCTTTATTGGCGGCGGTGGAATTAACACAGCTAATACATTAATCAATCAAATGCAGCTCAGCCCTTGGATCTTGTTGGGTCTAATGATGCTGATCATCTTTATTGCCGGGTTCTTTTTAGACTGGATCTCAATTGTTCTAATCTTTGTTCCGCTATTTACGCCCTTAATCACAGCCGCAGGATTTGATCCGGTTTGGTTCTGTATTTTGTTCTTGATCATGATCCAAACATCCTACCTAACCCCGCCGATGGCCCCGGCGATCTTCTATCT
>DBCI01000070.1:1793-4416 GCA_002292975.1 Polynucleobacter sp. UBA962
GATCGTGATTCTTTTCCCAACCTTGGTTACCTATTTGCCAAGCGTTATGTTGAACTTCCGTTAAGGAGACTTAAATGACCCCAGAGCAAATACTCAAGATCCCCGCGCGTGTTTTAAGTCAACAGCAGCGTGAGGATTACTTCACGAACGGATATATTCTGCTTGAGCGATTTATTGGAGATGAATGGTTAAAGAAGTTGCGCGATGCGACCAATGAACTGGTTGAGGAGAGTAAAAAGGTTACTAAATCCGATACTATTTTTGACCTAGAACCCGATCACACCCCCGCACAGCCTCGTTTACGCAGAGTATCAAACCCCACCGAGCATCATCCTGTATTTTGGGAGTATGTGAGTAAGTCGCCTATGTTGGATGCCGTTGCTGACTTAGTGGGGCCCGATGTTAAGTTTCATCATTCGAAGTTGAACTTTAAGTGGCAAAAGGGTGGGGAAGAAGTTAAATGGCATTACGACATTTCTTTTTGGCCCCATACCAATTACTCCCCACTAACCATTGGTACCTATTTGTATGATTGCGGTATGGATCAGGGGCCACTGGGGGTCATTCCAAAGAGTCATCAACTAGAACCCATGTTGAGTCAATACGATGATCACGGAAAGTGGGTAGGCTGTCTATCAGATAATGATGTTAGAAAAATACATATCGAGAAAGCTGTTTACCTTACAGGACCGGCCGGATCACTCACGTTACATAATTGCCGCACGGTGCATGGCTCCCCAGCCAATCAATCTGACCAAGGTCGACCGCTATTGCTGTACACCTTAACCTCGGCCGATGCATTTCCATACACCGTGAACCCACTTAAACCTAAACATGATCAGGCCATACTCAGCGGTAAACGCGCGCAATTTGCCCATCACGATCCAGTGCCATGCCTAATCCCACCCGATTGGTCGGGCGGATATTCCTCCATCTTCTCGTTGCAACAAAAAGAGGATGCAGAAAATACCATGATGTAACGAACTAATAGGAGATAACATTGAATACAAGTGCCGTAACAACGCCCGAGAAGAAGAAACGCAATCTTCAAGACATCCGGGAGTCTAAGAAGACCGGTGAGAAGATGGTGTATATGTCTGTACCAGACTACACCTCGGCAAAATGGGCAGAAACTGCTGGGGTAGACGTTGCGGTAGTGGGCGATAGTTTGGCCATGATTGCCCATGGTCACAGCAATACGATTCCGGCTACGATGGATATGATGGTGATGCATGCCACCTCGATTCGTCGCGGCGCCCCCAATACATTCGTATTAGGGTGTATGCCGTATCAAAGTTACAACACCGTAGATCGTGCCTTGCAGAATGCAACGCGCTTTATGCAAGAAGCGGGGTCGGATGCTGTTAAACCACAAGGTGGTAAATCACAGGCACATATTTTGAAGGCACTGGTAGACGCAGGCATACCAACAGCATCCCATATTGGCATGACACCACACACCGTTGCAGTCTTTGGTGGCTTTCGGATACAAGGAAGAACAGCGGATGCCGCTATGAAGATCCTAGAGGATGCTTTTGCTATTCAGGATGCCGGTTGCTTCATGTTGGAGTTTGAAGCAGTGCCTGCAAAGATTGCAACGGTCATCTCGAAGCAGCTTGAGATTCCGACCATCGGGATTGGAGCAGGGGTGGGTACCGATGGCCAAATCCTTCTATGCCATGACCTCCTCGGAGTCTTCTCTGATTTCAAACCCAAGTTCACAAAACGCTACGCGAACTTAACAGAGGTAGCTGTTAAAGGGATCAAGGACTACATCTCGGAAGTGAAATCTGGATCATTCCCCGACGATGATCACAGCTATTCTGTGGATGAGAAAGAGTATGAGAAGTTCTTAGGAATGGTAGAAAAGCGAAAACATTTATAAGGCAAGCAATCAAAAAAATCATGTCTCCAAAATTGGGGTTACTGCGGTAACCCATTTTTTTCTCTGCGATTAAGGCCTCTTAGCCGCCTCATACAAAGGCATTACCCGCGGCATGAGAGCTGAGAGCTCCTTGATACGATTCTGATTCGAGGGGTGGGTCGATAAAAACTCAGGAAGGTTCTTACCTTTACTTTCTTTACTCATCTTCTCCCACAAGGTAATTGCAGCCCTTGGGTCGTAGCCACCGCGCGCAGCAATCTCTAAACCAATCGCATCCGCTTCTTTCTCATTCTGACGCGAGTTAGGTAAGACCAAAACGTATTGCATGATCTGATTAGCGGCATCAATCGATTTTGCCGAGCCAGGACCTGCAGTCGCTAAGGCAACATTACTAAAGACGTTCTGAGCCAGCGCTTGCGATACTCGCTCACGACCATGCTCTCGCACCGCATGAGCAATCTCATGACCCATGATGGCAGCAATCTCATTATCGGTGAGGTTGAGCTTATTAATAATGCCGCTATAAAACGTAATACGCCCACCCGGCGCACAGGTCGCATTCACCATAGGAGAATCAATTAACTGCAGGCCCCAATTCCAAGCATGCGTGTCATCTCGAAAGACAGCGGTCTGTGGTATTAAGCGATTCGCAATAGTCTTGAGACGCTCATACTGAGGACCGCTCGTAATCAGAATGTTCTTCTTTTGAGCAGCCTTAGCCTGCTGCTCAAAACTACT
>DBCI01000070.1:4537-6549 GCA_002292975.1 Polynucleobacter sp. UBA962
AAACAAGCAGATACCAGCACAGTCACAAAGGACTGAATAAAGCGAGGCCGGTAGAAGATGTTCATATACCTAAAACGCTAGATAGACCGCTAGGATGACAGAGAAACTAAACCCGCTTCAAAGTAGGAGCCGGCAAACCCTCAATCAAGATGTTCAGAATAGACGGCAAGCCTTGGGACTGCAAAGCCTTAGCAGCTGGCAAGACCTGCTCAGCATCGGTCACCATTGCACCCGCACCTCCAAATGCAATCGCCACTTGGTCATAGCGCGAGGGGAGTAACTCACAACCCTTAGCACGCTCTTTGCCATACTCACGAACTTGGATCTGATACTCGGCATTCCAACAGGCATCGTTACCAACCACCCCGATAAATGGCAAGCGGTAACGAACTGCGGTATCCAACTCCGAAGAATGAAAACCAAAGGTACCATCACCCATCACTGCGACCACAGGAACACCTGGTTTGGTATACGCGGCAGCCGTTGCAAATGGTAGAGCCGCCCCAATCGAACCTGCTGTGCCATTAATGATGCGATTAGGAGCGTGCAAACACGCTTGGGCCCATTGCCCAATCTCACCACCATCAGCCACCAATACAGAATCTGGATGAGAATCTAAAATGGCTTGCAAGGCGAGCATTGAGCGACCTGGGTGCGCATGATTGGGAGTAGACGATACAGCAGTGGCCCACGCAGCAGGACGATAGGCAATTGCTTCTTTTGCCCACGACAACCAAGTAGCATCGTGTACTTTGCTGCTGGTACTCTTTGCCGCATTCACTAAAGCATGAACTGAGGGCTCTAAATCAGCCTGAGCAGCTAAGACCAAGCGCACACCTAAGGCATTCTTGGAACGCACAAGTTCAGCCGCGTCAGCATCGACCTGCATCAATTTGGCATCGCTCATAAAACTGGGCGAACTACCAAACTTCAAAGTGAAATCGAGTTTCTTATCCAAGAGTAAAACGCAATCGCTTTGCGCTAAGACCTCGGCAAAGGCTCCTAAGCTAGGATCGCCAATACCGCGGGGGCTCTCCGTTGCAATTACTGGAACACCCGATGACTGACTCAGTTCTTGCAAAAGAGCAGAGTAGCGATGACAACCGCGCGGACCAACTAAGACCAGAGGCTTCTTGGCAGCATGCAATTGCGCGATGATGCTCTTGGCATGTTCGGCAGAGAGTAATTGGGGGGCAGGTAATTGTGGGGCCGATGGGCTAGGGCTTGCAGAGGCCTGCGTCACTTTACCTTCCAGCGCATCAGACGGCAAACTTAAATGAACGGGGCCAGGACGTCCTGCTTGCGCAATGGCACAAGCAAGTAAAAAATCTGCCTGGAGGTACTCAGGGCCGGCGCAGGTCCAAGACGCTTTGCACAATGGTGCTGCAATATCGGCTTGCGCCATTTCTTGAAAGGCGCCTTTGCCTAATTGATTGAGAGGCGCATGACCCGAGAGTAAAACAACAGGGGCCTCAGCCATTGCTGTGGTGTACAGGGCAGACACCGCATTAGCATGCCCAGGACCGCCGGTTACCATCGCAACTCCTACTTTTTTAGTCAGGCGCGCATACGCATCGGCCATGTGAACCGTTGCAGCCTCATGCCGTGTGTGGATTAACTCAATCGGCGCATCAATCACCGCATCAAAGATGGGCATGATGTGATTCCCCGAAAGGGTAAAGAGCGTAGTGATACCAGCTTTCTCAAAAGCATGGACTAAAGAACGTGCGCCGATTTGTTCAGCCATTAAGGTTTCCATATATAAAAGTTCTACTAAATAAGAAGGTTGGGGATTATTTCTTGGGGGTGCTAGCGGGGGCAGTAAAAGAAGCGGCCATTGCATCGTAAAGCGTAATCTTGACCTCATCGTTTACAGCAATATCTTTTAAGAGAGCTGCGCTCTTCACCCGATAGGTATCGGTCTTGCCCCTAGGGCCTTTTACCGACACGGTCATCTTTCGACGATCCACCGACACCACATTCGCAATAATGATGGTGGTGTTGGAGATCAC
>DBCI01000070.1:6614-7631 GCA_002292975.1 Polynucleobacter sp. UBA962
ACACCTTGGTTATTGACCTTCACGAGTTCAATTGCAACGGCTAGCTCATGGGTAACGGTTAAACGATCGCCCACCTTAATTTGAGGAAAGTTCTTAATTTCAGGGCCCGCTACAAAATTGGTGAGGGTGCCATCTTTATCTTTTAAGGTCACCGTACGTGTTTTGCTATCGACCTTGGTGACCACCGCATCAACCAATTGATACACCTCATCAATACCGGTAGCAGCAATCGGTGCTTTGGCAGGATCAACCATCGCCGGTTTGGTCTGCGCAGATCCCAATTGAGGAGATGCTAAAACGCTCACTGTAAAACAGCTAATGATTAATAAACGGGGGGCTTGAGCGATACGCATGATGGTGAGATTCGGGTGAACAAGGTAATGATTATGACCCGATTTCTTGTGTCCACCAATTTCCCCGAAACTGACCCGCTAGCCAATCGATCAACATGCTGACCTTGGTAGGTACCAAGCGGGGGGATGAGAACACCGCATGGATCTCTTGGGCGGGCAAACTCCAATCCGCCAAGAGCGGTTTGAGATGCCGACTTTGCACCGAGCTGTAGGCAACATACCAAGGCAGGGCGGCGATGCCCAAGTGATTACGGGTGGCAGCAAGCAAGGTCGATAAATTATTGGAATACAGCGGGCCGCTTACCTGAATCGACTTATTAGAGCCATCACGCCCTGTAAATTGCCAACGGTGATCACCCTGAACCGAGCTATAGATCAGAGCGATGTGCTTACTCAGATCGCTGGGGATTGAAGGAGTGCCGTTTTTCTCGAGATACTCGGGGGTCGCCACCACCACCCAGGGATTGAGACCCAAAAACCGAGCACCTAATGATGAGTCAGAGAGTCGACCCATCCGAATGGCTAGATCAACGCCTTCTTCCACCAGATTAATATAGCGATCGTCTAGATTCAGGCTGACCTGTAATTGAGGGTGCTGCCCCATGAACTGCAAGACCAGGGGAGTTAAAACCCGACGCCCAAAGGCTACCGAGCTACTAATCAT
>DBCI01000015.1 GCA_002292975.1 Polynucleobacter sp. UBA962
TTTATCGTGGGATCCTCACACACTAGATCTTAAGAGCGATATGCACATGCTCGAGTCTGCCTTGCAAGGTGCAATTGATACGGCTTACCCAAAGTTAGCCCACGCCTTGGTTAGCAAAGAAGCAAATGTTCTATTGGCACTTTGGCGATATCTCGGCTCGGTTCGTGATCCCATGATCCGGAAACATCTGGCCTTAGCATCCTATGTGCAACAGTTTGCAGACCAAGAACAAGCTCGTAGACCCTTGATTTGGATTGAGACCATCGAACCACAGGCAGCCCAAGCGAGCATGCAATCTCAATTCTTGGAAGCATGCGCACATCACATACCCGTTCATCGACTACAAATGGATTGGAACTCGATTGCCCTATGGCCTGAGGCCATTCGCGCAGAAGCTACGGCGCAGGATGAGGCACAAGCACTTAGTAATTGCAACACCTTAAACACCCAATCGATTCAATGTATCAGTGCTAATCGTTTTGAGGATCTCGCTTGGGAGGCAGCACGACGGATTGAAGCGCATCTTCAGGAGGGCCGTAAGCACATTGCCTTAGTGGCACAAGATCGATTGTTGGCACGTAGAACCCGCGCGCTACTCGCTCGTTTAGGTCCTGGCGTAAGCATTGCCGATGAGACCGGCTGGAAACTATCGACGACTCGAGCTGCCGCGGCACTGCATGCGTGGTTAGAGTTACTGCGTTCGCCCAGTGAAGGACCAAGTGCTAGCACCTTATTAGAGTTCTTAAAAAATCCTTTTCTGGATCTGGCCCATCTTCTGAATACTCAAGAGAGTCATTGCGATCTTCTCATCACCGAGTTAGAGAACGCTTTATTGATCAAACAGGCGCGCTCCTCCTGGGTCAGTTTCTATCTAGCGATAGAGGCAGGAGCTAGCCCAGAATACGACCCCCGCTTACACACCCTATTGCACGTGATTCGGCAACGGGTTGGGCAATGGCAAAGTAAAGCGATGCAGACCCCGTATTGTGCAGATGCGCTGATCCAACTGCAGGAGGATCTATCGGCTTTTGGGATGAAGCAAGGTTTTGAGCAAGACGCTGCTGGTCTGCAATTACTCCAGATGCTGCACATGCTAGGCCTACAACAAAGTAAATTAGCCCCCCTACGCATGCCCTTAAATGAGTGGCTGATCTTATTAAAAACCGTGATGGAGGAAGAGGTGTACCGAGAGCAGGGAGCACCAAGCCCTGCGCGCGTCTCGATTCTGCCACTGAGCTCCACGCGCTTGCGCTATTTTGATGCTGTCGTGATGGTGGGTTGTGATGAACGGCAGTTACCAGCATATTCAGAGCCGCCCTTATTTTTCTCCGAATCGCTCTGCCAAGTTTTAGGAGGTTCGAGCATTGCTTGGCAATTTCGTCAACAAGCAAGAGATCTCTCGCAACTTATGGCTAGTTATCAGTGCATTGATCTTCTCTGGCAAAGTGAGGGCGCCAGTGGCGAGCCACTACGAGCATCGCCGTGGATACAGCGGCTTCAAAATAACCTACCAAAACTAGCGACACTTTCAGCAAAGGCGGACCAACGGAGCGGAGTGGCAAGACCCTCGACGATGGCAAGCGCGCACCGCTTACCGGGTTTGCCGATGCCAACCCGTATGAGCCCCAGCGCCTACCGAGCTTTGCGCTCCTGCCCATATCAATTCTATGTACGCAATTTATTAGGTTTGCGTAAGCGCAAAGGTCTTGACGAAGAACTCGATGCATCTTTATTAGGGCAGACCTTGCATCAGATCTTGCGTAACTTTTTTCAGGAACTCAAAAGCACGCAGCTTCGCGAGCCACGTTTACAGGATCCACATTACCGATCAGCATGGATGCAAGAGTATTTGCATCAAGCCTCCGAGCAGGGTTTTCTTAAACTACTCGAGGGGGATAAGCGCATATTGGGTAGCTTGCGGGATTGGCAAAAACAAATCCCGAGCTTTGTTGAATGGCAGCTTGAGCGAGAGAGTCGGGGTTGGCAGTTTCATGATGCAGAGCTGAAAGTTGGCTTTGAGTTTACGTTCACTGATGCGCATCACCAGGAGCATATGGTTCGTATCGAAGGATATACCGATCGCTTAGATGTGCATGCTACTAATCGGCAGGCAGCAATCCTCGATTACAAACATCAGAGTCCCGATAAGATCAAAAAACGTGCCGACCAATTAATGGACGACCCACAACTACTGCTCTATACCAAAGCTATTTCTGAGGAGCATCGGGGCACACAGTATCCAGTCGTGGAGGCCGAATGGGTTGCTCTCAAAATGAATCTGAAGAAAAAAGAGTCGAGTGCGCGCTCCCTGACGGTTGATTCCTTAGCAGAGCAGGTCATGGTGCTCGATAAACAGTTATACCAAGATTTAAGTGCAGTTTGGTCTGGATCCTCGCTGCAAGCCTTTGCCCCAGAGAGCGCATGTCGTTATTGCGAAGCCCGCGGTATTTGCCGCAAAGGAATGTGGTGATGCCCATGCCCAACAAGCTCAATATTGCATTGGTCTGCAATCCCAATCGCTCGGTTGTTGTTTCTGCCTGTGCGGGAAGTGGTAAGACCTGGTTATTGGTCGCACGCTTGGTACGCATTCTGTTAACGGGAGAGTCACCCCGTGCGATCTTGGCCCTTACCTTTACCCGCAAAGCTGCTCAAGAGATGCGTGATCGCCTCTACAGCCTTCTGCATGAGTGGACCCAACAAAGTGATCAGGATCTAATCGGTTCATTAGAAGAGCGTGGTCTATCAACCCAGGAGGCCAAACAACAACTTCAACGGGCACGGACTTTGTATGAGCACTTGCTCGCTAATCCGCATGCGGTAGTGATCGATACCTTTCATGGTTGGTTCGGTACTCTCTTGAGCGGTGCACCAGTATCGATGGGAGCGCAGCAAGGATTTAGTCTGCGCGAGGATGCAAAACGATTGCAAGCTGAATGTTTGGAAGATTGGTGGTCATCGCTACCTAAAGAAATCGAGGCACATTATGAGGTCTTGCTCGATCATCTCGGCTCACACCAAACTAATCAGTTTTTGTTGGGACCCAGTAGTTTATTGCGACAAAAGGGCGCCTGGGTCTTCTTTGAAAAAGCGTGCAAGGCACAAGGACAGAACCCTTTAGAGGTTCTTAAAGCCTTTTTCAAAGACC
>DBCI01000090.1:0-3323 GCA_002292975.1 Polynucleobacter sp. UBA962
AGATCTTGATTAGCCGATGGGGGCAACTCTTTAAAGAATACAAAACGAGGGTTCGCGTTGAGCATCTCTTGAACCTTATTTGGGTTACGCTTTGCCCACTCTGAAATTCCTTGCATCGTCGCTTCTGCACGTGTAATTTCTTTTCGATCCAATAGCCACTGCGCACTAGACTTAAAAGGTTGATCATTGGTTCCAGCAAAGCCGAAACGCACAATCTGACCACCATCTAACCGAATCTTTCCAGATCCCTGAATCTGCATAGATGCTGCCGCAACAGGATCCTCGACCCAGGCAATTTCAGAACCTTTTAGCAAACTAGAGCTCAATAACTCTGCGCGCGTTGGTGCTGGATTTGGTTTTGCTCTCACCCACGATTTAGGATACGCATATAAAGGAACGGTATAGCGCTCTGTGCGAACGCGTGAGCCATTCATAATCGGTTCGTAATAGCCTGTTACTAAGCCCTCAGACTTACCAGTCACCTGATTACGAACTGAGTACGCTCGAAAGTTATTCTCAAAAAACGTTTTTGCATCTCTAGGCTTTTGTGCATTAGCACGATCACAAACTGATGCCCAATTAACCGGACCAGTCTTACGCTTGCGTAAGGCATTGCAACTCTGTAACCATGCATGCCAAGTATCAGCAAGCACATCTTCATTCCACCCCGGGATATCACTAAAGCTCACCGGGGATAAGCTTGCTGATGAAGCAGCATCATCCGCCACCACGGTCTCAACAATCTTGGGGGGGCGAGGGAGGGATGATTTTGTCGCTGGAGTCGAGGGTGTACTTGGTTTTGTAGGAGGAGCAGCGCACGACACTAGAAACAAAGCTGCCAATACGGCGCCTATAGAACCACTGAAGCCTGATTTGCGCTTTACAATTGTCTGAAGAAAAGAGAATACGCCCATGATCGCTCAATTATTTGATGAATACCCAATGCTCTTGTTCGTCCTAGAGGGACTGATTGCTTTAGGTATTCTATTGGCAATTGTATTTTGGACGGGCAAAGGCCGAAAAGACTAAACCCTAGTCTGCCAAAATCTTTGACAAGAAGTCTTTTGCGCGCGGGGATCGTGCGTCCGGATTACTAAAAAACTCATTGCGTGTGCAATCCTCTACGATTTTCCCTTTGTCCATAAAAATGACGCGGTGGCTTACCTTTTTAGCAAAGCCCATTTCGTGAGTTACCACGCACATGGTCATACCTTCTTGCGCAAGCTTGACCATCACGTCCAAAACCTCACCGACCATTTCGGGATCCAGTGCGGAAGTTGGCTCATCAAACAACATCACAATCGGGTCCATACATAGAGCCCGCGCAATCGCAACGCGTTGTTGTTGACCACCAGATAACTGGCCTGGAAACTTATCCTTTTGCTCTAGCAAGCCTACGCGCTCAAGATATTTAAGACCATGTTGTTTAGCCTCTTCTATTGAGCGATTGAGCACTTTAATTTGGGCAATGGTTAAGTTTTCCATGACCGAGAGGTGTGGAAATAACTCAAAGTGCTGAAACACCATACCAACCTTTGCCCGCAACTTCGGCAAATCTGTTTTAGGGTCATGCAAACGAATGCCGTTCACCATTAGCTCACCCTCCTGAAAGGGCTCAAGTGCATTGATCGTTTTAATTAGGGTTGATTTGCCAGACCCCGATGGTCCGCAGATCACAACAACCTCCCCTTTTTTAATAGTCGTGGTGCAATCGGTTAGAACCTGAAACTGTCCGTACCATTTTGAAATATGCTGTAACTCAATCATTTCTATTTACTTTCTAAACTCATCGAATGATGGCAACTTTTTGCTGAATCCTACGAACAATTCTGGATAAGGTAAAACAAATCAAGAAATAGGTAACTGCAGCTAATAAATAGGTTTCAATCGGGCGTCCAAAATTCTTACCGGCAATCTCAAAACCTTTTAATAAATCATAGGCGCCAATGGCATACACCAATGAAGTATCCTGGAACAAAATAATAGTCTGGGTCATAAAGACCGGAATCATATTACGAAAGGCTTGGGGCAAAATAACCAAGCGCATGTTTTGGGCATAACTCATTCCTAATGCTTGGCCTGCATATACTTGTCCGCGCGGTATGGACTGAATACCAGCACGCACAATTTCTGAGAAAAATGCGGCCTCAAACGCAATGAATGTAATGATGGCTGATAAATTAACGCCAATTGGTTTACCAATCATTAGCGGAATCAACAAGAAGAACCAAAGGATCACCATCACTAATGGGATTGAACGCATGGTATTAACGTATATCGTGGCAGGCATCACCAACCATGGCTTACCCGATAAACGCATTAGCGCTAATACGGTACCAACAATAATTCCCCCAACAGTAGCAATTACCGTGAGCTGAACGCTAAAGATCAAACCCTTTTGAAGGTAGCTTGTAAATAATGCCCAGTTGTAAAAACTTAGATCAAGATCCATGTCCGCCCATATCCCTTGATTTAATGAGAGCCTGAGGCGCTGGGAGCAATAAAACCAGGCACGCGGGATTTTTTCTCGATCCAGGCCATGATTCGGTTCACAGAGAATGCCGAGATGACATACAGGCCAGTAACCGCAAGATAAATTTCAATGCCGCGTGACGTTTCTTCTTGTGCTTGCATTGCAAATAAGGTGAGCTCTGGCACAGAAACTGCAAACGCGACCGAAGAATTTTTTACTAAATTCATACACTCTGATGTGAGAGGCGGAATAATGATCCGCAAACCCATGGGCAAAATCACATACCGATAACTTTGGGTGGTGGTCATTCCCAAAGCAATAGCGGCATTACGTTGACCGGACGGTAACGATTGAATACCTGCGCGTACCTGCTCGGCAATACGTGCTGATGTAAATAAACCTAAAGCGATACTCACCAATAAATACGATGGGAACGATTTCATAACAGGAAAAAACGAGGGTACTACGTGATACCACAAAAATACCTGAACCAATAAAGGAATGTTTCTAAAAAGCTCTACCCAAACGGTTCCAAGAAATGTGAGGCATTTATTTAGAAAATTAGTTGGCTGCAAAGTTCTGAGGGTACCAATTGTCACTCCCATTAATAGCGCAAGAACCAGACTTAGGCCCGCTACCGATAAGGTCCAACCCCATGCTATAAAAAGCCAATCTAGATAAGTGGGATCGACATTTGGATCCACACCAAATAAAAAAGAGAAGCAGCGCGGGGCTGCTTCTCCAGTCAAAGTGTCTTTACAAAAGACACTCCAATCTAAGGTCATATAAAACTCGCTACAAATCCTTACGCTTACTTCTTTTGATAATCTTCAGCAGGTCTGTCATTTGG
>DBCI01000090.1:3423-3949 GCA_002292975.1 Polynucleobacter sp. UBA962
ATCCCACAATTTTGTCAGGGTGCCATCTTTCATCATTTTAATAATGCTTTCATCAACCGCTTTCTTGAAAGAAGGGTCATCCTTACGCATCATGATGGCGATTGGCTCAACCGCAATGACCTCACCCACAATTCGGTAATCACCAGGATTTCTTGCATTCGCTATATTGCCGGCCAAAATCGATCCGTCCATCACGAAGGCATCAGCGCGACCCGATTCAAGCAATAAAAAGCTATCAGAGTGATCTTTTCCAAAGATCTCTTCAAAATTCACACCCGTTGCTCTTTCGTGTTTACGCAATAGCTGAACAGAGGTTGTGCCGGTCGTTGTAGCTACCTTCTTACCATTTAGTTGGCTTAAAGAGGTAATGCCAGAATTTGCTTTTACTGCAATCCGAATCTCTTCAACGTAGGTCGTTACTGCGAATGCCACATCTTTTTGACGGGTTGCATTGTTGGTAGTTGAGCCGCACTCTATATCAACAGTCCCGTTTTGTAATAAGGGAATACGATTTTGTGAAGTCACT
>DBCI01000075.1 GCA_002292975.1 Polynucleobacter sp. UBA962
GTTTTTAATTGAAACTCTTGATTGCCTATCCGAATGAAAAAGCCACTTGGATAGTTTGCAAGCGATCGCGCTGAACTCCATTGACCCACCGACTCCCAAACAGCATTTGAGTGACGTTCCAAAATCCGACCGGTTTGATCACGTCGATCCCACTCACTGAACAAAGCTTTACCTGCCTGATCTCGTATCCGAAAGGCCATAACGCTCCCTCCATCCAGAAGATTAATCCCAATCCAATCCCAACCGACTGCACCTGGCATCAGTAAGCTACTCGACCATTCGTGATCAAACCAACCAATCCCAGAACGTTTAAGAAGAGAGCCCTGTTTGCCTTTTGATGATTTGTCTTTAATCTCAATTTGAGCTGTTACATTCAGCTGAGGACGGCTGTAGTAATAACTAGCGAGCTCAGGACTGGGGCCTTTGGTAGAAAAACCTTGATTACCTCTTAAAACAGGCGTTTGTGAAGGAATAGCCTCTAAGCGAATCGTGAATGTATCTGCTGGAATATCAAATTGATAACGATCATTTTCAGTTCTCGCCATTGTCCAATTGGCTAATCGTAATTTTGTATCAGCCGTATCGAATGCGGCACCCGCAGTGCCAACTCGTCCTGCAACATCCGCATGACGTAATTGACTTTCTGCTGGAATGGCCAAGGCAGCATGCGCAAATAGGAGCTGGGTAGGTGCAAAACGACTTGGATTATCGGGTGAATGTTGGGTACGACTGCGAAAGAAAGTAATCTGAAAACCCATGGCGTTTGCATCTGAACCAAGCCAACCAGTGAGATACCACCATTCGGTTCTAAATTCTGGATGTGCACCATGATCGCGTGGGAATACTAATTTTCTTGGACGAACGGGCGGATAGACGACTGACGAGGAAATTGCCCATTGAGAAACGGGTAGGGTACAAGACATTGCTAATGCCTGCATAAAATAACGGCGTTTAAGAAAGTGCATTACCATTCTGCCCGTAATGCGCTGATTAAATTCGCTGGGTTCAGAGTACGCTTTGAGGCCCATAAGGCTGCTGCAATACCTAAGCCAAGCAAAGCAAGCATCAGCGTAATGAGAGCAAAGAAGGGCACGCTTGTATCCATTGTCCAATGAAAGGATTGTGGGTTAACGCGATGAATCAATATTTGGCTCATTATGAAACCCAAAAGAGTTCCCCAAATAACAGCCAAACTTAACAATAGGCCTGATTCTGAACTAATCCAAGCTATTCTTTGAGTAGATGATTGCCCCAAGTAGTACACCAAGGCATATTCTTTTTCACGGAGCAGGGCCTGACCTGCAAAACCTGTTGCTACTGCAAAAAGTGCCACAAGAAGGGCAGCGATCTCCAGAGCATACGTTAGGGCAAAACTACGATCAAAGATCGTCAACGATAGGGCTCGAAGATCAGTGCGATTCATAAACTCCTGATCACGAAACTGTGGAATGGCAGCTCGAAGCGCAGTAAGTGCTGTGGCAGGATCGGCTTGATTGACTAACCAAATGGCAATCCCTGAATACTGTTGATCACCACTCATCAATTGGTATGTGCCAAGATCGATCACGAGAGCACCATGCTGTCGACCATAGTCCCGAAAAATGCCTGCAACCCAAACCTTTTGGGAGTCCTGCTGTTCATTAAAAGCCGGCAGTGTCTGAGTCGTACCGGGACGCCAGTCATACAAATCAAGCATCGCTTCAGAGACATAAACCACCGGTAGGGATGACCGATCGGATAAAGCACTGAGTGGGTAGATCGGTCCAATGAGAGGAAGCGTTGGTGCTGACCGACCCTGCTGGATTGGTCTAGCGATTAAAGTTACCTCAGGTCGGTCAGATCGAAAAAGAAGCTTACGCTGTACGTTCAGTTCATATCGATCAATACCCGGAATTTTCTCAAGCGTAGTCAAAAGATCGGGGTTCTTCAGAAACTCATCGCCTAAATTTAGCTGTTTAAAGTTTGCGTACAAATCTGCTGGCAATACTTGGTCAAGCCACTGGGTCATCGAATCTCGAAAACTAGCAACCATTACCACCATGGCCACGGTCAGGGCGAGAGCGGCAACAACACCCGCAATTAATCCCGCAGAACTTGCCGGAGCTTGCGCCAAGCGCCAGTTTGCAAATAGGAGGGACGATGGTTGTTTTTGCCAACGTGATAAACCACGTGCCAAACTTGAAAAACAATGCTGAACTAACCATGGAATAAGTGCTAAGCCCGCAAATAATAAACATGCAATCGAAGCATATGCTGCTAGGGGAAGATCATTCATAGCAGGCATCAATGCCAGCACTAGGCTAGCAAGGCTAAAGACTAGGGCAATGCGGTAATGAACAACAGGTTGCACGACTCGTTCGATAGAGCCCGCTCGTAATTGTTCAGCGGGGTGTCTTGCCGTAGCAGCTTTTGCCGGAAAGTAAGCAGCTAATAAGCCAACTGCAATGGCAAGGATCCAAAAGCCAAAAAGCGTTATGAAATCGATCTCAAGAGGTGGCGCTATGCCAGAGAAGTAACCTCCCCCTAAATCACCGCCTAAAATATTTAGCAAGACATAAGCAAGAGTAAGGCCCAAACCAATCCCCAATAGACCACCTATTGCAGCAACTCCAGCGGCCTGCGCAAGCACTAATGAAAATATCCACCGAGAGCTTGCGCCTAAGATGCTGAGAAGTGCCAATTGGGATTGCTGACGTAATACCGAAAAGCTGATGGTCGTAAAAACCAAAAATGCACCTGTAAAGAGGGCAACTAGCGCTAAGACATTTAAGTTAACACGATATGCGCGCGATAAATTGGAGACACGCCGATCTCGCTCTTGAGAACTAATTAAACGTACACCAAGATTTAATTTCTGGAGAGCATTAGCTACTTCCTCGACCCCCTTACCATCTTGAAGCTGGACATCCATGCGACTAATCTTCCCAAGCCCTCCTAAACGCCACTGGAGAGTGCCCAAGTCCATAACAGCAATTGCTTGGCCAATTGCACCCGGCACAGTACCAGCGACCTTAAAGCGAACAGTCTTACCTTCGTAATCAAGTCCTATGAAGTCACCAACTGCTAGTTGTAACTTTTGCATAGCAGCAGCCGATAAAAAGATCGCATCTTCTGAAAAGAGTTGCTGCTGTTGATCTTCAGAAACAAACGGCATTAACGAGGGTGATACACGACCCGCTTGAAAAATATCAATTCCGAGAATACGGATTTGTGCCGTATTGCGTTCTAAAACTGGGCTGATTGCGCGAATCCCAAGCTCAGTTTGATATGTAACAATTTGGTCATATAGCTGGTCTGAGAATTCACCGGTAGGCATAATGATTTGGGCAGATGCCTGGCCATTGACCAGATCTAAGGCACGGCTAAATTCACTGAGAGCCGAGCGATTAACAGTATGAATGGCGACTGCAAGTGCAATACCCAAAGCAACGGCCAGTCCCGCGATCAACCAGCGGCCTGGCTGAGCCTTAAAGGCAGATGATAGTAACCAATAAAACAGCATTAGTTCGTTAAAAACAAACGGCGATCTAAGCGCTCTGCGGCTTTATCTGAATGAGTCACAATTACTAAGGCAGCATGATGCTCACGGCAAGAACGGCACAAAAGTTCGAGGGCGAGATTAGCGCTTACTGGGTCTAGGTTACCCGTTGGTTCATCCGCCAGTACAATTTTAGGACGATGAATCAATGCCCGCGCAAGAGCAATTCGTTGTTGCTCACCACCGGATAAAACTGCTGGAAATTTTTCATAGGATTCTGCCAGACCCAGTTCGTTTAAAAGAGCTTGTGCACGAGCTTTTGCTTGGTCAAGGGGCAATCCAGCGATTAAACAGGGCACCATGACATTTTGTAAAGCATTGAGATGAGGCATCAAATGAAATGCCTGGAAAACGAATCCGAAGGCAGTGCGGCGTAAATGGAGATGCTCATTGGCCCCCATTATTTTGAGATCTTTACCTTCAAATAGGATGCGACCCTCATCGGCCTGATCGAGGCCTGCCAAGAGATTAAGCAGGGTTGATTTACCTACCCCAGAGGCACCCTGAAGCGCAAGTTGCTCGCCTGCAGCAAGGGTGATATTGAGGTCTCGAAATAGCCAGCGATCGGCACTCACTTGCCGACCAAGCTTCTCAGCTTCAAGTAAGACCATCGGAAGACCCCATTTGGCGAATGATTAACATANNTCTTTAGCGGCTTTCGGGTCTGCCTTGTTTGAACTAGGGTGATCGTAAAGCTTAATTCGAATAATAACGACCATGTTCGTATTGTTGCATTCTCTCGCTATTGATGGGGTCCACCAAGAATTTTGGAGAGCGCACGCATTTTCTTAATTCTCTATACAATTTCTATTCAATTATTAATAAGGTACAAAGATATGTTGCATTATCTAAAAAGCATCGTTTGCTTTTTGCTCCTTAGTACATCAATTAGCCTTAGCGCACAAACTGTATTACGCGTTACAACGATCCCTGAAGAGGCGGCAACCGAGCAGACCCGCAAATTTGGCCCCTTGACCAAGTATCTAGAGCGTACGGTAGGAATGAAGGTCGATTTTGTACCCGTTAATGACTATCCTGCCGCTGTCGAAGCGCTTGTCAATAAGCAAGTAGAGCTGGTATGGTTCGGAGGCTTCACATATGTGCAGGCTCAAATCCGTTCTGGCGGTAAGATCATTCCAATTGCTCAGCGAGAAGAAGATACTAGCTTTCGTTCAGTGTTCATTACCCAAACAAATTCTGGGATTAAACGCCTTACTGATTTAAAAGGAAAGCAGGTAAGCTTTGGTTCGCAATCAAGCACCTC
>DBCI01000051.1 GCA_002292975.1 Polynucleobacter sp. UBA962
TAAGAGAACAGGGTGACGAGGTAATCCCCGTTGCTGAGAGCTGTTTGCATTTCTGCAAAGCAGTTCTCTAGCTCGCTTGTATGATCTATGCGCCAAGCGTGTTTGACGTGTTGATAGAGTCGGCTACTCGGATGCTCCTGACTACTATTCACATCATCTAGAAGGAACATTTGGTTTATTTCAGGATGGTGGCCGATTCAATCACAACAGGAGTATTGGGCACATCGGCCATGCGACCACGCGGCGTCGATGCAATACCAGTGGGCGTCTGTTTGATCTTATCGATCGTTGCTTGCCCAGAAATAACCCGACCAAAAACGGTGTAACCATTACCCATCGCATTGGGGTAATCTAAGCCCGGATTGTCTTTGACATTAATATAGAACTGCGCAGTGGCTGAGTCTGGATCAGAGGTTCTGGCCATCGCAATCGTATAGCTCTGATTCTTTAAACCATTCTGCGCCTCAGAGACCACAGGGGCTTGCGTGGGCTTTTGTACTAAATCAGTGGTGAACCCACCGCCTTGCACCATGAACCCATTAATCACGCGATGGAATACCGTCCCATTGTAAAAACCACTTTTGACATAGCCTAAAAAGTTATTGACGGTCTTTGGTGCACGATCTGATTCAAGATCCACCACAAAATTACCTTGATTGGTCTTGAACTCCACTTTGGGGCCCGCATGAGCGACCGAAGAGAGGGTGACGATACTTAGTGCTAGACCCAGGCTCATCCATAGTTTGCGCATATTCATTTCCTTCTGTGTGCGTAGGTTGTTGATGATTGATTGTATTAGCGATTGGCCTGTGCCTGCGCCAGCTCATTCCAAGCGGTTGTGTAGTTGGGGCTACGCTGCAAAGAGCGCATGGTCCAGCGTGGTCGCAGGCCCGCCCCGGCGAGTCTTAGGGTATTAGAGCCATAGGTGTGATTAAGACGATCCATGATTTGCATTAACGAGCGTGAGCGCGTCGTGTCTGGCGTGGCACAAAATAAATTTGCTTGCGCTTGGTCTGCCGGGTAGAGTCCTAATAGCATGACCCCTGCCTTTTTATAGGCATAACTAGGGCGATAGATGTTCTGAACTCCTAAGCTTGCAAGTTCGGCTAGATGGCGCGTGTCATCGGTTCCCGTAATGAGCGGAATGGTAATGCTCTTGGCGTATTGCTCACCCTGTTGGGTAAATGGATTAGTACGAATATAGACCAAGAGATGGGAGCAAAATGATTGCTGCTGACGTAATTTCTCGGCAGCACGGCTGACGTAACTCACAACCGCTTCTTGTAATTCCGGAAGGTGATGCACGGGTTTACCAAAACTCTTGCTGGAGATAATTTGCTGCTTACGGACGAGATGCTCATCGTGCGTTTCTTCTAAATCAAGACAGCTAATGCCATTGAGTTCATTGACAGTACGCTCTAAGACCACCCCAAAGCGTTTACGAATCAGGCTAGTGGAGGCGTATTTCAGATCACAGACCGAGTGGATGCCAAGTTGATTGAGCTTAATTGTGAGACGTCGCCCAACCCCCCAAACTTCACTAACCTCAATACTACTCATGAGGGCATCTTCTTCTAAGCGATTGCAATGCCCCCAACTAAATACACCCTTGTAATCGAGGCGCTTCTTGGCAATGTGGTTAGCGAGCTTTGCCAAGGTTTTGCTTTGACCAATACCAATGCAGGTCGGCAAACCCAAGTAATGCTTAATACGCTTGCGCATCGCTTGTGCCTGAGCAATTAGATCGAGGCGCATGCCACTCAAATCTAAGAAGCATTCATCGATGGAGTAAATTTCTTGATGGGGTGAGAGCTCACCAAGCAGTGCCATGAGGCGGGCGCTCATATCGCCATACAAGGTGTAATTTGAGCTCAGCCAAATTAAGCCGTGCGATTGCACAAAGTGCTTGGCTTCAAAGAAGGGCGCTCCCATCCGAATTCCTAAAGCACGCGCCTCTTGACTACGGGCCACAATGCAACCGTCATTATTGGATAAAACAACTACGGGCTTGCCCTCAAGGCGTGGATTAAAGACCCGCTCGCAAGAGACATAAAAATTATTGCCATCGACCAAGGCAAACATCGTGCGCATGATTCACACTTTGTGCACAACGTGGGCAACAACACCCCAAATCTGTAACTCTTGCCCATTCTGAATTGCAATATCGGGGTAGTTAGGATTGTCGGCACGTAAGATCACCTTGCCCCGTTGATGATGCAAGCGTTTGACCGTGAGCTCACCATCGAGCACGGCAATGACTACGCGACCATGATTAGGTTCAAGCGAGCGATCCACCACCAGCAAATCTCCATCATGAATACCAGCCCCAATCATGGAGTCACCCTTCACGCGCAAGAAAAAGGTAGCTTCAGGATGTAAGACCAGGTGCTCATTGAGATCTAGGCGTTTGTCGTAATGATCGGCAGCAGGTGAAGGAAAACCGGCCGGGGCTCGTCCGGCGATTAAGGGTAGACGCGACAGCCGATGAATGATCGGTGTAAATACATTGGGAACATGGGGGTCGAAGGAGGTAATTTTCATATACTGTATATTTATACAGTATATAGTAATTTTGATGCTTCTAAAGGGTCAAGCGAGCCCTAAGACCCCTTCGCCTTGGTATCGAGATCCTTTAAAAAGCGCATGCGTTCGGCAATCTTGCTCTCAAGCCCACGATCAACTGGTTCATACCAAGAGGGCTCTTTCATACCCTCGGGTAAATAAGACTCACCAGCGGCATACGCATGTGGCTCATCGTGCGCATAGCGATAAGCATGACCATGACCCAACTCTTTTAGGAGTTGGGTAGGCGCATTACGCAAATGGATGGGGACATCACGACTGCGATCCTGCGCCACAAAATCACGCGCCGCATTAAATGCCTTGTAACTCGCATTACTCTTTGGGGCGATTGCTAAGTACACCACGGCTTGTCCTAAAGCTAGCTCACCCTCAGGCGAGCCTAAGCGTTCATAGGTCTGTGCTGCATCGTTGGCTAGTTGCATGGCGCGTGGGTCCGCTAAACCAATATCTTCCCAAGCCATTCGCACAATCCGCCTAGCGAGATAGCGTGGGTCAGTGCCGCCATCGAGCATGCGGCATAACCAATACAGAGCAGCATCGGGATGGGAACCGCGTACTGATTTATGCAAGGCAGAGATCTGATCGTAAAACTGATCGCCGCCTTTATCAAAACGTCGTGCGTTCAGAGTCAGGGTATTGGCAATAAAGCGCGTATCAATTTCAGTAACAGGATTATTTGGAGGACTCAAAGCGCCTTGCAGTTGCTCAAGCAAATTGATTAAACGACGTGCATCTCCATCGGCATAAGCAACAATGGTCTCAAGTGCGTCGTCAGTGAATGCTGTATTGGGTAAAGCATGTTTGCGTGCACGCTCTAAGAGATGGGCTAGCTCATTGTGATCAAGTGACTTTAAGACATAAACCTGAGCGCGTGAGAGGAGGGCGGAGTTCACCTCAAAGGACGGGTTCTCAGTCGTTGCCCCAATCAAGGTAAAGAGCCCGGATTCTAGATGGGGTAAGAGCGCATCTTGTTGGCTCTTATTAAAGCGATGAATCTCATCCACAAACAAAATAGTTTGCTTACCGAATTGCGCCATATCAAGCCGCGCTTGTTCAATCGCCTCACGGATTTCTTTGACGCCTGCAAGAACGGCTGAAATAGAAATGAATGAGCGTGCAAACGCTTGCGCAGAGAGTCTAGCAATCGTTGTTTTGCCAACCCCTGGAGGCCCCCACAAAATCATGGAATGTGGCTGACCCGATTGAAAGGCTAAATAGAGCGGTTTACCAATACCCAGTAAATGGGTCTGACCAATGAGTTCATTAATCTTCTGGGGACGCAATACCTCGGCAAGGGGTGGTATTGGTTTGGAAGCAAATAAATCTGACATGATCAAAGTATTCTCGCACTTTTACAAAGGAGATTCATATGTCATCCAACCTACACAAATTTAGCTACAATTTGCCCTATGAATGAAAACAAGCCGCTTGAGACCGAACAAAAATTACGCACCTTGCCACGCTGGATTTTTATGTCCCGTTGGTTGCAAGCCCCTTTATATATTGGCTTAATCGTTGCTCAAGGTGTTTATGTTTGGCAATTTTGGATGGAGCTCGTTCACCTCATTAGCGCAATGCAGGATAAGGGCATGACCGAGACCGCTCTGATGCTGGTCGTGTTGGGGCTGATTGATGTGGTGATGATCTCAAACTTACTGGTGATGGTGATTGTGGGTGGTTGGGAGACCTTTGTTTCTCGCCTAGATCTTCATCACCATCCGGACCAACCCGAGTGGTTGTCGCATGTGAATGCAGGAGTACTGAAGGTTAAACTCGCAACGGCGATTATTGGCATCTCATCGATTCATTTGCTCAAGACCTTTATTAATGCATCTTCCTACGATGAGAAGACCTTGCTCTGGCAAACCTTAATACATGTCACTTTTGTGATCTCGGCAGTAGCAATTGCGTATACCGAGAAGATTCTTGCCTCAACGCACAAAAGGCACTAAGAGAGCTATTTACTCTTAGTAGTTTCCTAACAGGGTAATGATTCCTGCCCACGATAGACAAATCGATGCCACCACCGTAAGGTGGGTGCGCATCCTGAGGAAAGCATTCGCAGTTTCCTCATTGGCAAAGTAATTCTGATAAGTGCTTTGATCAATCATTCGTTGCACAATCAAGGTAATTGCTAAGAGTAGTAGTGCAAGTGGAATGTAGACATGGATTGCTAACCACGCGACCAAAGCGGGGATGATTCCCCAAATCCAAACACTATGATCGAGCCAGCGATTGTGTGAGTTCTGACCCATGGTTCTAAAGCATGCCCCCCAATGCAAAGCCCCCAAGAAAGATGCAATCACTGCGCCATAGGCCACTAAAGACTCTAGTGCAATTAAATCATTAGGGCTATCTGCAAACTGAACACTCAAGGCAAGACCCACAAATGGAATCAGTCCTGCATAACCCATTGC
>DBCI01000097.1:0-1994 GCA_002292975.1 Polynucleobacter sp. UBA962
TATTTGGCAGAGCGCGACGCCGAGTGGATGGCAAAGATCTACAACTTCTTAGGACTGAGTGTCGGCACGAATTTGTCGCAGATGGACCACGAAGCTAAACAAAAGGCTTATGCATCCGACATCACCTACGGCACAAATAATGAGTTTGGCTTTGATTACTTGCGCGACAACATGGTGCAAGATATTGCGCAACGGGTTCAGCGAAGCTTGTCATACGCTATTGTGGATGAGGTGGATTCCATCTTAATTGATGAGGCACGAACACCCTTAATCATCTCTGGTCAGGCAGAAGACCATACCGAGTTGTATGTAAAGATGAATGCTTTACCAAGCTTCCTCGACCCCCAAGTGGGCGAGGAGAAATCTGATGGCTCTGGCGTAATAAAACCAGGTGATTATTGGGTCGATGAGAAATCGCAACAGGTTTACTTAACTGAACGTGGCCACGAAAAGGCAGAGCAAGTCCTGGCTCAAATGAGTTTGCTTAAAGAGGGTGATTCTTTATATGCCCCGCAAAATATTAATTTGATGCATCACCTGTACGCAGCGCTACGAGCCCATTCTTTGTATCACCGTGATCAGCATTATGTGGTTCAGGGTGGTGAGGTCATCATCGTGGATGAGTTCACTGGTCGCCTGATGCAAGGACGGCGGTGGTCGGATGGCCTTCATCAAGCTGTAGAGGCGAAAGAAAAAGTTGGCATTCAGAATGAAAATCAGACCTTAGCGACAATTACATTCCAGAACTATTTCCGGATGTATCAAAAACTTGCAGGTATGACCGGTACTGCAGATACCGAAGCGTACGAGTTTAAGGAAATCTACGGCTTAGAGACTGTCGTAATACCACCAAACCGACCCAGTCAACGACTCGATCGTCAAGACCAAATATACAAAACCTCACCAGAGCGTTATGCAGCAGTCATTAAAGATATTAAAGACTGTTGTGAAAGAGGACAGCCTGTATTGGTTGGTACAACCTCAATTGAAAACTCTGAACTTATTTCAACATTGTTGGAAAAAGAAAAACTTTCACATCAGGTCTTAAATGCCAAGCAACATGCTCGGGAAGCTGAAATTATTGCCCAAGCAGGTAGGCCTAAGATGATTACCATTGCAACCAATATGGCCGGACGCGGGACTGATATTGTTTTGGGCGGTAATGTAGAGCGGCAATCGATTTTGATTGAAGCAGATGATTCTGTTGAAACGATAGAAAAAGCCAAACGTATCCAGAAATTGAAAGACGAATGGCAGGACCTTCATGATACGGTTGTTAATGCCGGCGGTTTACATATTATTGGTACCGAACGACACGAAAGTCGACGCATTGATAATCAGTTACGCGGACGTTCAGGACGTCAAGGTGATCCAGGCTCATCCCGGTTCTATCTTTCTTTAGATGATCCTCTATTGCGTATATTTGCAGGCGATCGCTTGCGGGCAGTGATGGATCGCCTCAAGATGCCAGAAGGTGAGCCAATTGAAGCTGGGATGGTCACGCGCTCCATTGAGTCGGCACAACGCAAGGTGGAAGGTCGTAACTTTGACATTCGTAAGCAGTTGCTTGAGTATGACGATGTTGCGAATGACCAGCGCAAAGAGACCTATCGGCTTCGTAATCAGATCCTTGAAAGTAAAGATATTGGCGATCTCATTGCCAATTTGTGTGAAGATGTCTTTACATCGATCGTACGTAATTATGTTCCTGTTGAATCTATGGAAGAGCAGTGGGATATCCCTGGTTTAGAAAATCTGCTTACTAATGAATGGGGTATTCAGCTTGATTTGCAGGAATGGATTAACAATGCGGATTCGGTAGAGGATGAGGAGATATTAGCAAAGGTCATAGAGGCTGCTAAGAAGAACTATCAAGCAAAAGAAGACCTGACGGGTCGAGAGTCTTTTGCTAGTTTTGAGCGCTCCGTCATGCTTTATAGCTTGGATAGTCACTGGCGTGAGCATCTCGCTGCACTTGATCGTCTGCGTCAAGG
>DBCI01000097.1:2080-6700 GCA_002292975.1 Polynucleobacter sp. UBA962
TATGCTGAGTTATTGGATGTCATTAAAAATGACGTTATCAAAACAGTATTTACAGTACAGATAAAAAATGCCACAGAATTAGACGAAGCGACTGAGACCATTACCGAGGACCTAGGCCAAGTAAAAGATCTGCAATATAAGCATCAGCAGATAGAAAGCGGTCAACCCATGCCGGTCGCACAAGTCGAGCATGAAATTACTCCTGTCCCAGTTCGTGAAGGGCCCAAGATCGGTCGTAATGACCCTTGCCATTGTGGTAGCGGTAAGAAGTATAAGCATTGCCACGGAAAAATTGCTTAATTTAGAGTTTGCCGTTCTAATTTAACCATGGCAGTTAATCTCCCACTTCCCAATAAAGATGAGCTCAAGCCGATTAAGGGCTTGAAGCTTGGTATTGCAGAGGCTGGTATCAAACGTGCTAACCGTAAAGATGTGTTAGTAATTCGTTTGGTACCTGGCTCAAATGTTTCCGGAGTATTTACTCAAAACCGTTTCTGTGCTGCCCCAGTTCAGCTTTGTAGGGCTCATCTATTAGAGCGTAACCCCATTGAAGCCTTAATTATTAATACGGGCAATGCCAATGCAGGAACCGGTAATGAGGGCTTGCGGCGCGCACAACAAACATGTGATGCCTTGGCTCATGCCTTAGGTATTAGTGCCGAGCAAGTCTTACCTTTTTCAACGGGGGTCATTCTTGAGCCTCTACCGGTAGAAAAAATTATTACAGCGATACCTAAGGCAATTACTGCATTAAAAGAAGACGATTGGTATGCAGCAGCAGAAGCAATCATGACCACCGATACCCAGCCCAAAGCCGCATCACTCACCATTCAAACTTCCACTGGACCGATCGTCATGACCGGAATATCTAAAGGTGCTGGCATGATTCAGCCTAATATGGCAACGATGCTCGGCTTTATTGGTACCGATCTCAGTATTAATGTGGACTTGCTGCAAGAACTTACTCGTGAAGCGGCTGACTTATCGTTTAATGCAATTACGATCGATGGCGATACCTCGACCAATGATTCCTTCATTGTGATGGCAACAGGACAATCGCCTGTTCGTATTCAGAATAAATCAGATCCTTCCTATAGCGCATTTAGAGAGGGTTTAATTTCCTTATCTCGCCAATTAGCACAGATGATTGTGCGCGATGGAGAGGGAGCTACAAAATTTATGACCATCCGGGTAAAGGGTGGCAGAAATAGTGCGGAGTGTAAGCGTATAGCTAAGTCGATCGCACATTCCCCCCTAGTAAAAACAGCCTTTTTTGCAAGCGATCCAAACTTAGGTCGGATTTTGGCGGCTATTGGTTATGCTGGGGTGGACGATTTAGATAGCACTAAGGTTCAGCTTTGGCTAGGAGATGTCTGGGTTGCTAAGGATGGCGGACGTAATCCTGAATATAAGGAGGCCGACGGCCAAGCGGTCATGAAGCAGGCAGAGATAACCGTAACGGTGGATTTAGGCCGAGGCAGTGTAGAGGAGACGGTCTGGACCTGTGACCTTTCGCATGAGTATGTTTCTATCAATGCAGACTACCGATCTTAATAATCATTGTATTTACTACTGAATAAGGCTAGTCACGGTGAACGATAAATTAAATCGCCTTCTTGAGCATCTTGAGACATTCTTACCAACACCTCTTACGGAGCAGGATTGGAAAAATGCGAAGGCATTTCGTTGGCAAAAGCGAGACAGTATTTTTGGTAGCATTGGATTTTTAAAGCCCGTTAAGCATTTATCAGATATCTCATTTAATGACCTTAAGCACATTGATCGCCAACGCGATGCAATCATTGAAAATACCCAGCATTTTGTCCAGAAGAGGCCTGCAAATAATATTCTTTTGACCGGTGCGAGAGGAACAGGTAAATCTTCTCTCATCAAAGCATGCTTGAATCAGTTTGCCAGTCAGAATCTACGTCTCGTTGAGGTAGATAAAGACCACTTGGCAGATCTACCCGATATTACAGAACTATTAGCAGTGCGCCCAGAACGTTTTATTGTATTTTGTGATGATCTCTCTTTTGAGGAAGGTGAGTCAGGCTATAAAGCCATGAAGTCTGCCTTGGATGGCTCAATCTCGGCGCAAGTGGATAACATCTTAATTTATGCTACCTCGAATCGTCGCCATTTATTACCAGAATACATGAGCGATAACGAGTCCTATGTGCATACAGAAGATGGCGAAATTCATCCGGGTGAGGTTGTTGAAGAAAAAATTTCCCTCTCCGAGCGCTTTGGTTTATGGCTGTCGTTTTATCCTCCTAGACAGGAAGAGTATTTAGCAATCGTCTCTCATTGGCTGTCTCATTTTGGGCTTAATCCTAAGGAGATTGAGGCGGCTCGTTCCGAAGCGCTGGTATGGGCTCTAGAGCGTGGGTCTCGTTCAGGCCGAGTAGCGTGGCAGTTTGCAAAATACTGGGCTGGGTCACACACGTCAAAGAACTAAAATTAGTTAATGACAGTTCGGTCACGACCAATCGTTGAGGTCGCTGTTGGGATTCTGCTAAAGGAAGGGCGGGAGGTCTTGATGGCAAAACGACCAGATGGAAAGCCTTACGCTGGGTATTGGGAGTTTCCAGGAGGAAAATTAGAAACGAATGAGTCAATGGTTTCGGCTCTTTGTCGGGAGCTTAAGGAGGAGCTTGGAGTAACAATATCTCTAAATCCTAATGATTTTGCTGAGCTATCAATCTTGGAGCATGACTATCCGCATGCGTATGTACGTTTGCATGTGTGTTTAGTAAAACAGTGGAAAGGTGATCCCGCTGGTTTAGAGGGTCAAGAATTAGCCTGGCAATCGGTATTTGAGTCAAGGCTATCTGTTGACCCAGTTTTACCAGCTGCATGGCCGATGATTGAATGCCTACAGAATTATTTACAACAGAAATAATTTAAAACTGACAGAATGTTAGCTTAAATGGAATATCTTGATTAATCAGTGTAGGTTTAAGATCGCGATCACACTTGAGAAGTCGAATCGATACTAAATATTTATTAGCACTAATTTCTGCAAAGAGAGAGGGATCTTCCAGGGTAATACGCATTAATTGATAAACTTTACCGGAAGGTGCCTGCTGGAAGGAACCTTGATGCGCAAGTACCTCTCTACTTTCTCCAGACTCACGCAATAAGCGCAAGAACAAATGACAAGACTCTTGCCAGGCAAGCATTGGATAAATAAATTTCTGCAATAGCTCACGACGTGATGTTACTGGACTATGGCGCCATGCATAAAATCCAGGAAGGTCAATCGGACTCGTACCCCCAGGAGTATGTAGCCGAGTACGAATTGCATTAAGCCATTCATTATCGGCAATGATTGCATTGGGTTTTATAACCGAGCTATTAATTTGTGAAGCGGCATGCTCAAGCTCGCTTAGGGTGGCTAATAATTTATCTTGATCGACCTCCTTGGATGACTTGAGGCTATTCAAGCTAAACTTTTGACGATCAAACTCTTTCAATAAGAGGGCTTTAATATCACCACGCGCGCTAATGTCAGCAAGTTCAAATAAGGTAATCAGAGCATTGTGGTGTAATTCGGCATCATCAGACCTAGCAAAATGATTGAAGCGGTCAAATAAATACTCCAGCCGAAGCATGCTTCGCACAAGTTCGTTAAAGGGGTATTCGTAAATGATCACAGACTTTTATTTTATGCTCACCCGAGCCAAAAAACTACAAATCCAGCATTTTTTGGTGTAACAAGTAAGCTTGGGCCTCTAAGGCAAGGAGATCTCCCTCGTTACTAAGGACAGTGTCGGCAATGGCAAGACGTTCCTCGCGGCTGGCCTGAGTTGCCATAATTTGCAGTATTGATGGCCGATCTAGTTGACTGCGCTCCATAACCCTTTGGATCCGGAGCTCGTCGGAGCAATCAAGTACTGCAATATGATCAAGATTGTCTCTCCAGGCCCCGGACTCCAACAGAAGGGGAACCACAAAGACAATATAGGTAGCTTGCCTCTCAATGGCAGCTTGTGCCAGACGGATTGTTTCCTCACGAATTAAGGGGTGGGTAATCCCCTCCAATGTTTTTTTGGCAATTGTGTCTGTAAAAACATGTTGACGCATTTTGGGGCGATTTAAGGATCCATCCTCATTGAGATAGTCAGCCCCAAATGTCTGAGAGATTGCCGCCATGGCAGAACCATCGGGGCCAGTAATTTCATGAGCAATATGATCAGTATCAATTACAGCGGCACCGAGTTTGGCCAAAAAATGAGCAACACTAGACTTGCCCGAGCCAATCCCGCCAGTAAGGCCCAAGAATGGAACCTTATTTTTTAAATCAATGAGTTGAGGAATTGGCTTGACCATAATACTTCTATGATGCCAGCAATTACTAAGAAAGGACCAAAAGGAAATGCATGACCACTCGATAGCTTGTGCTGGCGAAGCCAAAGCAAACCCCCAATAATTCCCAATAGGGAGGCAATTAATAATATAAAAGGTAAGGCTGCAATACCAAGCCAAGAACCTAAGGCGGCGAATAATTTAGCATCACCCATACCAAGTCCGTCATGATCTCGTAGTTGACGGTAAATCTGATTGATTAAATACAAACTAGAGTAAGCAACAAGCCCACCTATCCAAGCTTCTGTGGTT
>DBCI01000097.1:6771-6928 GCA_002292975.1 Polynucleobacter sp. UBA962
GTTACTTTATTGGGCAACAAAAAGGTACGCAAATCAAACCAGGCTAAGTAGAGCAGAATTAGTATTAGCCCAGAACGTAAAAGAGAATCTATCAACATTAAATAATTTTACCGATAGAAAAGATCGGTAAATATAGGGCCATTAATAATCCGCCTAT
>DBCI01000097.1:7000-10074 GCA_002292975.1 Polynucleobacter sp. UBA962
AGTTGATGTTTTAGTTCATAGTCTAGCGATTGATGACGGCTATGAAGCATTTCTGTAAGAGCCCCTGTTTTTGCACCAATACGCAGTAAGTATTTAGTTTCCGTATCAAAGAAACGACTATGAGGATCACAGCGCTCAAGGGCTTCTCCTAAATCCCAGCCCTGTGACAGTTGTTTAAACAAATTAGCACTCAAATCATGGCTTAGCCAATGGTTAGACGATTGGGCAGTTATACGAATAGCATCTAGAGCACCAAGCCCAGCCTCCAAGAGATAGGCGAGATTACGACACCATGCCATTTGAGCGGATAAATGAAATAAGGTGCCAAAATACGGCAAAGTAAAGAGATGGTGATCACACCACTTTTGTACGGATAAAGATTTGGTCCATGCAAACGCTAATAGTGCAAAGAGGATTATTGCTAAAAATAAAATGAGTCCAATGTTACTTTCCAAAAATCGTGCCAATGAAATTAATAATTGTGTAGAAATGGGAAGCTCAGCCTTAAAGTTAAGAAAGATTTCTTCAAAACTAGGGATTACCCAGATCATCATGGCTAAGATCATTAGGAATGCAGATCCTAATGTGATACAGGGGTAGGTAAGCGCTTGTTTCATTTGACGGTTTAGCGATTCCTGTGCCTCTAATTGCTTGCTAATTAGAAAAAGCGATTGAACCAATAGACCAGTTTTTTCACCAATTGCAATCAAGTTAATACAAATCGGATTAAATCGATCTCGGTGCTTAGAGAGACTAACTGAAAGACTTTCGCCTTGGTTTAAATTAAGAATGATTGCGTTTAAGAGAGACCTCCAGTTTTTAGGACAGCATTCCAGCATTAAATGCAGCGCATCTAAAAGAGCCAGACCAGCTGTCAACAAGCTTGCAAGCTGACGCATCAAGAGTATTTGGTCTCGATTCGAGAAACTTCTTAGCATCATGTAAAGATCTCTTGAATGATGGAAGAATCATTAATAATCCCTTTTTGTTCAAGAGCTTTGGCATTCTCATACATAGAAGTGAAGCCTTCTAATCGGGCAATTTTTTTAATTTCTGAAAGTGGCAGATTATGTTGAATCCCAGCGCATAAGTCATTTGTAAATTCCAAGACTTCATGAACTGCAATGCGACCACCTATAGGATTGAGATCAATCCGCTTGACTAAACGCTGAGAGCTAATAAAAAGCAGTGTATTCGTAATAGCGTAGCGATCAACCCCAAGATTTTCTAGACGGTCAATACAGGAGAGAGCATTTCGGGTATGAATGGTACTAAGAACCAGATGACCTGTTTGCGCGGCAGTGATTGCTAAGGCTGCAGTTTCACGATCACGAATCTCTCCAATCATCATTACATCAGGGTCCTGACGCAACAGCGCCCGAATAATGACTCCAAAATCAAGTCCAGCCTTAGGATGGTAGGCCACTTGATTGACTCCCTTTAGGCAAATTTCGATGGGATCTTCAACCGTGTAAAGATTGCGACCCTCTTGATTCAGATGGTTAAGAAAACTATATAAGGTTCGTGTTTTACCGCTGCCGGTTGGCCCACATACCAAAATTAAGCCATGATTTTGATTAAGAGCTCGGTACACAATTTGACCTTGTAAATCAGTAAAGCCAATATGATCAATATTCAATTCATGCGCTGAGGTATTCAGGAGTCGGATAACAACTTTTTCTCCAAAGAGGGTGGGAATTGTAGAAACCCGACAATCAATAATTGGTGAACTTAGATTGAGACAGATCTGAAGACGGCCGTCTTGGGGTATGCGTTGTTCAGCAATATCAAGTTTGGCTAAAATTTTAATCCGCGCGATGAGGCGTATATGCTCGTCCTTCTGGTAATTTTGATAGCGTATAAGATCACCATCAACCCGCAGTCGCACACAACAACTCTCTTTAAGAGCCTCTACATGAATATCGCTCGCACGAGCATTAAGTGCAGCAGAACAAATCTCCTGCCATAAATAAATGATGCGTTGATCGTTTTCTTCGTATGGTTTAGGAGACTTGGGGGCGGATGGATAACTTAATCGATCCAAAAAACTACTGCTCAGAATCGTCGCGCAAGGGTTTTAAGAGTTTGACAGTCTTGATTCCCTGATCATCAAAGTGAATAATCTCCATCACAACCCCTCCTACCTTAACGCTGAGGTCGTGATCAGGGATTTCTTGTAATTCTTCTAAGATTAGCCCATTTAATGTTCTCGGACCATCCACCGGAAGATGGAGTCCAAGAAGGCGATTGAGCTCGCGAAGATTAGCTCCGCCATTGGCTAAATAAGTACCATCTTTAGACCATTGATCTTGTGCTAGGAGTCCTGGAAAAGAAGTAGTGAACTCTCCAATTAACTCCTCCACAATATCTTCAAAGGTAAGAAGCCCTTGAACACTGCCATATTCATCAACAACTAGACTTAGACGTTGACGACTCTCTTGAAAAAATTGCATTTGTTGCATGACCGGCGTGCCTTCAGGAACAAAGTACGGATCATTGAGTAACTCTCGAAAGTCCTCATGAGTTAACTCTTCATTACCCAATAACGAAAGAGCTTTTTTAACAGAGAGAATGCCAATTATTTTCTCGGGATCACCGTCGCATACAGGTAATTTATTGTGATAGCAGGTCTCTAGTTGTCCAATGACCTCATCGATGGGACGAGATAAATCTAAGATCTCCATCTTGGCTCTTGGCGTCATCACATCATTGACAAGAATATGCTCCAGACTAAACAGATTAAGCAAAATATTTCGATGCTGCTTTGAAATAAAGTGACTAGACTCGAGGACAAGACTTCGTAACTCCTCAGTACTCATTGTTTGTAAACTCGCCTCCTTTTTATTGAGGCCCATGAGTCCCATTAAGCCTGATACAAAGGAGTTCACAAGCCATAACAAGGGCTTGAGAATGATGGTGAGAGGGTAAATAACCCAACCAATCTTGGTGGATATTTTTTCAGCAAAGGCTGCGCCAATAACCTTAGGGGTGATCTCACTAAAGATAATGATTAAAAAAGCAATTGTTAGAGTTGCAATGGAAAGAACAAGACCATTTGTACCAAATAAATGGAG
>DBCI01000097.1:10173-10980 GCA_002292975.1 Polynucleobacter sp. UBA962
AATTTTTGAGTAAGCGCCGCCCCAGCATGACCGGCGTTAGCCATGGCGCGAAGACGGTGCCGATTACTAGCAACCATGCTGGTTTCTGCCATCGAGAAAAATCCAGATAAAGCCAGCAAAAATACCACTAAGGCTGCTTGTGCCCATAGGGGCCAAGACTCAAAGAATGCGTCCATTGAAGCTTTCAAAAAAGGTACAGGAGATCAATATAGCAAATACCGATTTTTCTAGCTATTGGGGCAGATTGTTTTTACTGTCAGATTAAGATGACAGGTATGAATAGATCTAGTGATCGGCACCCTATTTTCCGTGAGCAGTGCGTCATCGCATCCCCCATCGGAAAGCTTGGAATTACCACCCAATTGGTAGATGGCAGCTTGATGATTTCTGAGATTAGTTATCTCCCCAAGGGGGTTAGAGCAATTTTTCCTCAAAATGATTTAGCAAGGGAGGCAAAAGTGCAACTGGAAGCTTATTTTGATAATCCATTTTTTAGGTTCAATCTTCCGCTCAAGCCGCAGGGCACAGAATTTCAGAACCGTGTTTGGACTGCAATTGGTGAAATCGAAGCGGGTAAGACAGCTAGCTATGGAGCTTTAGCGAAGAGGATCAAGAGTGGGTCACGTGCCGTTGGCGGGGCATGTGGCGCAAACTTTTANNGTTTGGACTGCAATCTCCGACATCCCAATGGGCAACACTATTTCGTACGGAGATTTGGCGAAACAGATTAAAAGTGGTCCTCGTGCAGTCGGAGGAGCCTGTGGCGCAAATTTTTATCCGCTGGTAATACCTTGCCATCGAGTTTTA
>DBCI01000097.1:11021-11466 GCA_002292975.1 Polynucleobacter sp. UBA962
GGTAGGCATTTGGATATCAAGCGCTGGCTCTTACATCACGAGGGAGTAATTATTACGCTTTGAGAGCCCCACTTTGAAGGCGAAAGAAAAGTCCCATTACGAAATTACTGTGGACGGCAATTTTGGTAAAGATATAAAAACGACTTACTTGGGGACGCGTAAGCTTGACCTCAGCACCTTCCTGAAATTGGTGACGTCTGGCTATTTGCTTAAGGGTAAGTACGGCAAGCCCAAACGCCAAGAAACAAAATTGACGAATACCGGGCTCTGATTTTGGAATGCAGTAGATATAGCGCAAGGAGTCTTCTAATTTTTGGTGGGCGATCACTAGTAACTCGGTTTGATCAACACCCTTGGGTTTCCAGGACACTCCGCGTAGCTGATCCTCGGGAGAGTCTTTAAGGATATTGGTCATTTGTAGGGCCTGACCAAATGCAATGGCTAA
>DBCI01000097.1:11547-12760 GCA_002292975.1 Polynucleobacter sp. UBA962
AGCATTTCTCCCACAACTCCGGCTACAACATAACAATACTTTTCAAACTCTTTGAGATCCTCTAGGCCTGCTTGATTCTGGCGCACATGAAAATAGGACATTCCCTCCGACATGATTTGTACACATTGAGCGACTGCATGGCGTTGCTTCTCGTCAAAGCTTTGTAGAACACGCAAAACCCTTGGAATATTTTTAATCAGATCTTTTTCATCATGATTAGGATGGTTAAGCAAGGCCATTAAAGACTCTTTAACAAATTCTTCTGTATAACTGGGATCAAGTACAGTTTTGACAAATAAAGTAGAGAGCACTTGCTTTGTTTTTGGGTCAATACAAACAGCATCCTCAATCGTATCAACGATGCGACATAAGAGATAGGTATTGCCAACCACCTTTTCTAAATTGGCGGGTAATAGCGGAATAGTAAGTGCAAAGGTTCTAGAAACAGATTCAAGAATTGCGCGTTGATATAACTCGTCGTGCGCTAGTTGATTAAAAGAGGAGGGGTCGTTAATACTCCGGGGCATGCTGACATTATGTCAAACTGTTTTACAGTGAGCTGTCTTTTATATGGGCTGAGCGATATTGCTTATGGCGAACCATGCTCTTGACCGTGAGGATTTTTGGGAGACAACAAAGAACCGAGTACCATTCCAATGGCGCTGGCAACAAGCCCAAGCAGTTGGGGCTCTACTGGCTCCTCCACCCCAGTAATCTCTAGAACGATCCAGACACCCAAGCCAAAAGAAATTGCTAGTAAAGCACCAAGATTGCTGGCTCTTTTCCAAAAAAGCCCCGCAACCAAGGGGACAAAAGCACCTGCTAGGGTAATCCGGTAGGCATTTTCAACCATTGTATGAATTCGGGCATCGGTCACGATAGCGTAAAAGGTAACAATGACGGTGAATATAAAAACAGTCACGCGGGTTGCCCATAAAAACTGCTTATCAGACATGCCAGGAGAGAAACCTTTCAGAATGTTTTCTGTAAAGGTGACTGATGGAGCTAATAATGTGCCTGAGGCAGTACTCATAATGACCGAGATGAGTGCTCCAAAGAAAACCACTTGGATGAAAAATGGCATGTGATTCAGAATGAGGGTGGGTAAAATCATTTGGGAGTCTGCAGCCAGAAATTTCTGAACCATAGCAGGATCAATCATGTTGGCTGAGTAGGCCAAAAAGAGGGGTACTGCTGCAAAAAAGAAGTAGGC
>DBCI01000097.1:12918-13976 GCA_002292975.1 Polynucleobacter sp. UBA962
CTTGGAAGGAAATCAAATTTGCCCTCAGCGCTGGCTTTTGAGATCACCGAAGCAACTCCGCCAGCCTGTTCAGCAGCATTACTGGCAACCAATAAAAGTCCGATCACAATCACAATCATCTGGACTAGGGTGGTGAGGGCTACTGACCACATGCCGCCAAATAAGGTGTAGATCAAAACAACCCCCGCGCCAATCAGCATCCCTTCTTTGCTTGAGATTAAATCATTGGAGAGAACATTAAAGGTAAGTCCAAGAGCCGTAATTTGAGCTGATACCCAGCCTAGATAAGAAACAATGATGCAGATCGATAGTAATAACTCGGTCTGGCGGTTATAGCGAATTCGAAAGAAGTCCCCTAGGGTGATGAGGTTCATTCGGTAGAGCGGGCGGGCAAAAATAAGCCCGAAGAGAATTAAACAAAGCGATGATCCTAAGGGGTCTGAGATTAGACCCCGAAAGCCTTCTTCCAGAAAAGTTGCTGAAATGCCAAGAACAGTTTCAGCGCCAAACCAGGTTGCAAAGACCATTGCCAAGATAAAAGCGATGGGAAGATTGCGCCCCGCAGTAATGTAGTCCTTGGCACTATGAACCTTGGTAGCACCATAAAGACCAATGCCTATCGAGACAAGCAAGTAGGCAATAACTAACCAGAGAAGCATCGCAAGCTCCTTTTGCTATTACTAATCAAGTTTTTAGGGATAGGCATACCAACCATATGGGCCAGAATCTAACTATCCCTGATTATAGGAGGGGATTACTTGCTGGGTTTGACGCGCCCCAACATGGAAGCCCAAAAAGCGAATACCCTCAGAAAATATCGTACTATTGTCAGAAATAAAGGTTTCTATATAGCGAGGGTTGTTTATGAAGATTTGTATTATTGGCGGCGGCGGTGCAATTGGGGGGTATTTGGCAGTACTTTTGGCAAACTCTGGCAACGAAGTGACAGTCATGGCTCGCGGCGCTACCTTACGAGCTATTGAAGAAAGGGGCTTGGCGCTTATCAGCGATGAGCATCCGGAGCCAATTATTGCCAAGGTAAAGGCGGTTGAGAATCT
>DBCI01000097.1:14070-19843 GCA_002292975.1 Polynucleobacter sp. UBA962
GTATCGGTCTTAAGTCCCGAAACGATTTTGATCCCTATGCAAAATGGTATTCCTTGGTGGTATTTCCAAAAACTAAATAGTAAATACAAGGATCATGCAGTTGATACAGTCGATCCAGGTGGCGTAATAATGCGTGCAATTAGCCCTGACAATATCATTGGTTGTGTTGTCTATCCAGCAACGATCACCCAGGGCCCTGGCGTTATTCGTCACGTCGAAGGCGTACGCTTTCCCTTAGGCGAGCTCGATGGTAAGAGCAGCGAGCGGATTCAGAAGATTTCTGATGTGATGGGCGCAGCTGGATTTAAGTCTCCAATCTTGGACGACATCCGCGCAGAAATTTGGTTAAAGCTTTGGGGCAATCTGACATTTAATCCAATTAGCGCTCTAACGCACGGCACCCTTGAGGGGATTTGTCGTTATCCCTTAACAAAGGAATTAGCTCGCAATATGATGGCTGAAGCTCAGACAATCGCAGAAAAATTAGGCGTTACATTCCGAGTGGATATTGAACGCCGCATTGCAGGAGCAGAGAAAGTTGGCAAACATAAGACTTCTATGTTGCAGGATTTAGAGGCAGGCCGTTCCTTGGAAATTGATGCGCTTCTAGGATCCGTGATTGAATTAGGAGAAATTACTGAGACGCCTACGCCTTGTCTAAATACGGTTTATGCATTAACGAAATATTTAGATCAAAACGTGCAAGATGCCAAAGGCAGTCTTGTGCTCCCAGTCGCCGCAGGTTACTAAACGAGGATTTTATTCAAAGGGGTTATCCAGGCGTCCAACACCATCAATGACGATACTGACGTTACTGCCTGGTTTCATGGAGCCGACTCCAACAGAGGTTCCACAGGCAATAATGTCTCCTGCGTCTAATGTCATGTCTTGAGAAATCAGGCTGACTAATTTGGCAGGTGAGAAAACAATATCGCTCATGGGGTAGTTTTGGCGCTCTTGATCGTTGAGGATGGTTTTAATACTTAAACTCATTGGATCAATATCAGTGCTAATGACTGGCCCAAAGACCCCAAAGGTATCGAAATTTTTCGAGCGGGTCCACTGAGCATAGCCTGGGTTTCGGTTTAGGATTTCAACGGCAGTGACGTCATTGACGCAGGTATAGCCAAAGATGTGTTTAGCGGCATCTGCCTCACTCACTCCATGACAGCGCCCACCAATCACAATGCCCAGTTCACCTTCGTAAATAACCTTACCAGTGTACGAGCTGGGAACCCGTATCGTTTGCCCCGCCGCAAGATACGAATTGCTTGATTTGAGAAAGTAAAGAGGCTCATCGGGAACGGTATGTTCTAGCTTTGTAACTAGAGCATGAAAGTTATCCACAAGGGCTAAAAATTTATTAGGAACACAGGGAATATCAATGAGGACCTCTTTGACTTTAAGGTACTCGCCGGTCGCACGAGGGTTTTGAAATAGATCGCCGCTATACACGGCAATCTGGTCCCCTTGCAATTGTCCAAACCCAGAATTACCGTTGTGCCGATAACGTAACCATTGCGCCATAATAAGATGCCTCCAAAGTAATAATTACTAAGATCTTATCAAGGACTTAAGCGTTACCCTCCAAAACATGACAGAACTCTTCTTTGCACCCGAATACGATCAGCCTATTTCGTATATTCAGCGCACTCGATCGTATTACCTAGCTTTGGGATATGAAAAGCCTTATGTTTGGGCGCACTACACCGATGTTCCCTTTGCTCCTCTTCAAAAACCTCTTCAGAATTCAGTGATTGGCTTGATTACAACAGCCGTTCCTTTCAATCCATTAAAAGGGGATCAAGGTTCGGGTGCAGCATACAACGCGAGTGCTAAGTTTTATGAGCCGTATACCTTGCTAAGCGATGGTGACCCTGATCTTCGCATTGCCCATGTAGGCATTGATCGTCAGCATGCCAATATGGTGGAGATGGCATGTTGGTTTCCACTGGAGGTGGCAAGGCAGGCATTGGATCGGGGGCGGATTGGTAGATTGGCGAAGCATTTTTATGGACTGCCGACTAATCGCAGTCAGCGCCACACCCTTGAAATTGATGCACCTGTTATCTTGGCTAATTGCATAGCGGATGCGGTTGACATTGCTATCTTGATCCCAAACTGCCCAATTTGCCATCAAAGCATTGCCTTATTAGCGCGCTATCTGGAAGAAGCCGGCATACCGACGGTTATTGTTGGTGCTGCTAAAGACATCATTGAATATTGTGGTGTTCCGCGTTTTGTATTTAATGACTTTCCCCTTGGAAATGCTGCAGGGCGTCCAGGGGATCCTAAATCTCAAAATGCTATTTTTGAACTTGCCTTAAAGCTTTTGGAGCAAGCCCCAGGGCCCCGTACCACGATCCAGACAGAGTTTCTTTGGAGCCATGATCCGAGATGGAAATTGGATTACATGAATATTGAACGCTTATCAAACCAGGAGCTTGTGAAATTACGTCTTGAGGCTGAAGCCGCTCGATTGACCGCAAAGGAGATTCGGTTAAATACGGTTGGGAAGTAGTGGTCGGAATGAGAGGATTCGAACCTCCGACCCCCTCGTCCCGAACGAGGTGCGCTACCAGGCTGCGCTACATTCCGATAATGAGTATTTTATCCCTGACGAATTAAGGAGTACTCACACAGAGCGCGCAAGGAATCACTCGCAGCATTTTTTGGGAAGTCTTTAATAGTTTCTAGGGCAAGAGCGACTTCTTTGCGAGCAGCCTCTTGGGTATATTCAAGCGCACCAGACTTTTGAATACCTTGCAAAATCTGCGCAAACACATCATCGGGTAATTCATCATTTTGAGAGATCGCCTCTCTTGCAAGCAGACTTTGTTCGGGACTTCCTTTTTCCATCAGATAAATTAGGGGTAAGGTCGGCTTGCCTTCACGTAGATCATCACCGACATTTTTACCCATATCTTCTGGGTTGGCGGTGTAATCTAGAAGGTCATCCATGAGTTGGAAGGCAGTGCCAATATGGCGACCAAAAGCTGCGGCTAACTCACGTTGGATGTCGCTGGCTTGGGCAATGAGAGCACCAAGCTCCGCTGAAGCTTCAAACAGTTTGGCTGTTTTGTACCGAATCACCTGAAGATAGCTTGATTCATCGACTTCGGGGTCATTCATATTCAGAAGCTGTAATACCTCGCCCTCCGCAATCGTATTGGTTGCATTAGAGAGTATTTGCATGACCCGAATGTCATTTGGCGCAACCATCATTTGGAAGGCGCGCGAATAAAGAAAATCTCCTACTAAAACACTGGCGGCATTGCCAAAGGCAGCATTCGCAGTTTGTTTGCCACGGCGCATGGTGGATTCATCGACAACGTCATCGTGCAATAGTGTGGCTGTATGAATGAACTCGACAACAGCCGCTAGCTCCAAAGCATGGGGAATCTCTTTGCCATGCCCTAGGGCCTTGGCAATCAATAACAGTAGAGCTGGGCGGACGCGCTTACCCCCAGATTGGATGATGTAGGCGGCGATTTGGTCGATCAAAACCACTTCAGAAGCTAAACGGCGCCGGATTACCTCATCCAAAGCCTTTAAGTCAGGGCTAATGGGGGCCAATATTTGGCCTAAGTTATTGTTTTTGACAGTATTATTCATCCAAGATATAATACTTGGCTCGGCTCCAACTCACCGATTTCCCCAAAGTAACTCGTTTCTTTGGGCGTTTTATGGTGAAACCAGTCGATTTGTATCTTCCTTATAGTATTTTTTGAGAGGTTTAACCATGTACGCGGTCATAAAAACCGGTGGCAAACAATATAAAGTTGCTGCTGGCGAAAAATTGAAAATAGAACAGATACCGGCGGACATCGGCAGCGATATTACTCTTGACCAAGTTCTCGCCGTAGGCGAGGGCACGTCGCTCAAAGTGGGCGATCCCTTGGTAAATGGTGCCGCTGTGATGGCTACTGTTGTCTCCCAGGGACGTCACGATAAAGTGAAAATCTTTAAGATGCGTCGTCGTAAGCATTATCAAAAACATCAAGGCCATCGCCAGAATTTCACTGAGATTCTGATTAAGTCGATCAAAGCCTGAGTTTAGGAGAAAAATATGGCACAGAAAAAAGGCGGCGGCTCAACACGTAACGGACGCGACTCAGAATCAAAACGTTTAGGCGTTAAGGTTTATGGCGGTCAATCGATCCATGCTGGCGGCATTATTGTTCGTCAACGCGGCACTAAAGTACATCCTGGTACCAATGTTGGTATTGGTAAGGATCACACGTTGTTTGCATTGATTGATGGTCAGGTCGAATTTGGTGTGAAAGGGGCTTTGAAGAAGGCCCAGGTTTCAGTCTTGCCTCGCTCTTAAGCGGCCTGACTGAGATTTCTTTCAACTAAGTTAATCAACAGGAATGGGCCTCGCAATTAGCGAGGCCTTTTTTATTCATGAAATTTATCGACGAAGCAAAAATTGAGGTCATTGCTGGCGATGGCGGCGCTGGGAGTGCCTCTATGCGGCGCGAGAAGTTCATTGAATTCGGTGGTCCTGATGGTGGCGATGGCGGCCGTGGCGGCAGTGTTTATGCGATTGCCGATCGGAACATTAATACCCTAATCGACTATCGTTATTCAAAAACACATTTGGCAAAAAATGGTGAGCCAGGTCGAGGCGCAGATTGTTATGGTCGGGCTGGCGATGATATTGAGTTACGGATGCCAGTAGGAACAATCATCACAGATTTTGAAACTGGTGATCTTATTGCCGACCTAACGAAGCATGGCGAACGCCTATGTCTTGCAGACGGTGGTGTAGGCGGCTGGGGCAATATTCATTTCAAGAGCAGCACTAATCGTGCGCCTCGCCAAAAAACGAATGGCAAGCCAGGAGTACGCCGTAAGCTAAAACTTGAACTGAAAGTATTGGCCGATGTGGGCTTATTGGGTATGCCCAATGCTGGCAAATCAACCCTCATTACAGCAGTATCAAACGCGAGACCTAAGATTGCTGATTATCCATTTACAACCTTACACCCCAATTTAGGTGTGGTGAGAGTGGGCAGTGAACGCAGCTTCGTGATTGCAGATATTCCTGGTCTTATTGAAGGAGCTGCGGAAGGCGCCGGCTTGGGGCATCGCTTCCTGCGGCATCTGCAACGTACGGGAGTGTTGTTGCATTTAGTGGATGTTGCACCGTTTGATGAGAATGTGGATATCGTTGCCGATGCGAAGGCGATTGTGAATGAGTTGCGCAAGTATGACGAGGCGCTTTATCAAAAGCCCCGCTGGTTGGTACTCAATAAAGTCGATATGCTTCAGCCTGAGGAGCGCCAAAAAGTAATCAAGGATTTTCTGAAGCGCTTTAAATGGGATGGTCCTGTTTTTGAGGTATCGGCCCTCAATGGCGAGGGTTGTGACCGACTTTGTTATGCCATTCAGGATTATTTGGATGGTCTTCGTAAAGCACGCGATTTAGAAGAAGAAAGGGCAGAAGACCCCCGATTTTTAGATGAACAATATGGCAAAGATGGATTGGTATGAGTAAAAGTATTGCGGGTGTAAAACGAATCGTGGTCAAAGTAGGTTCTACTTTGGTGACCAATAATGGCGCTGGTCTTGATCGTGCCGCAATTGCAATGTGGGCCGAGCAGGTCAGTATTTTATTGAAACAGGACTGCCAAGTTTTAATGGTGAGCTCAGGAGCTATTGCTGAAGGAATGCAACGTTTGGAGTGGGTTAGCCGTCCACACGAGATCCATCAATTGCAAGCAGCAGCTGCAGTTGGGCAAATGGGACTTGTGCAGGTTTATGAATC
>DBCI01000097.1:19934-24365 GCA_002292975.1 Polynucleobacter sp. UBA962
AATGCCAAAGCAACCTTGCAAACCTTGTTGAGTTTAGGGGTGGTGCCGATCATTAACGAGAATGACACCGTTGTTACCGATGAAATTAAATTTGGGGATAACGATAGTTTGGCGGCTCTCGTTGTGAACTTAATTACTGCGGATGCGCTAGTGATATTGACCGATCAAGGCGGTCTCTACAGTGCCGACCCTCGAAAAGACACTACAGCAACTCTGATCAGCCACGCTCGCGCAGGTGATCCACAGTTAGAGGAAATGGCTGGTGGGGCAGGAAGCAGCTTAGGTAAAGGCGGCATGTTAACCAAGGTATTGGCAGCCAAAACATCCGTGCAAACGGGCGCAACTACGATAATCGCATCGGGTAAAGAACCTAATGTATTAGTACGACTATATCAAGGTGAATCGATTGGTACTTTGTTAAGTAAATAATTATTGGGGTATGGGAGTTAGGCCAGTAAAGTTATTTGGGTCTAATGATTTGACAACTTTAGAGAAACTTTTCTCTTGAGTGGCCAAATTACAAAAAGCACCCTTGGCAAGCGCTGCTTGATATCGATTGGGAACATTATCGCGTATGGGAAGCCATTGACCCAAAGGATTGGTGCGCCACTGCTGATAGGTCTCCAATGTGCCATAGAGACGCCATTGGAAAGTATCGCAACGAATTCCTTCAAAGTAAGCATTTTGTCCACCACTGGGATTGGTAATCACAACGATATAACGTGTAACGCCATCATTACCAATTTTGATAGACTCCGTGTCGACCGCAAAAGTAAAAACAGTTTTTTGTGAGACCACGAACGGCACTAAATATTTTTTATTAGGCGGATTAAGTGGCAGCGGACTTAATCCTTCCTTAAATACTGTTGGCGCATAGGGATCGGTGCCATCTACTAGCGGATCAGAAAAGCACCCAGCCATGATCAAGGTTAAAGCGATGGTGCAGAATGAGCGTTTCATAGTGTGTGCGAAGACTCGAATGGCATGCCCCAGGTAAGCTGATGTATTGAAGAGCTGGCAGCAATAAAGCGTGCCAGTTCCGAGAGTGCTAATTGGTAAACCTCGCGTTTAAAGTCAATGACAGTTTCAAGTTCTATCCAATAAGGGTGCCAGCGCCATGCATCAAATTCTGGATGGGCGGTAGCTCTGAGTTGGATCTCATGATCTTGACCGAGCATTCGAAGTAGGTACCAAATTTGCTTTTGACCTTTATAGCTAACGCGCTGATTACGGTTGACGGTTTGGCGCCGCATAAATTCTTCGGGGACATCATAACGAATCCAGTCGCGGGTTCTACCCAGAATCTCAACATGGTGTGGGAATAAACCAACTTCCTCGTGTAATTCGCGATACATCGCTTGTTCAGGGCTTTCGCCATGCTGTATTCCGCCTTGCGGAAATTGCCAGGAGTGTTGTCCTATGCGTTTACCCCAAAATACTTCATTACGAGCATTGAGGAGGACAATCCCGACATTAGGTCTGTAGCCTTCGCGGTCGAGCATAATCGTACCTTTAGTCCCCTAATCTTTAATCCTTTAAAATCAACGTTTTATTATAGCTACTCATGAAAGCATCACAAACCTTTCTTGCAACCCTTAAAGAGCCCCCAGCCGATGCTGAGGTCGTGTCCCACCAACTGATGGTGCGGGCTGGCTTAATTCGTAAGCTTAGTGCCGGTATTTATAACTATCTCCCCTTAGGTCTTAAGGTAATCCGCAAGGTTGAAAACATTATTCGGGAAGAAATGAACCGTGCAGGGGCGATCGAACTTTTGATGCCCATCGTGCAGCCGGCAGAGCTATGGCAAGAGACAGGCCGTTGGGAAAAAATGGGGCCAGAGCTCCTGCGTATTAAAGATCGTCATGAACGTGATTTTTTGATCCAGCCCACCTCAGAAGAGGTCATCACAGATTTGGCCCGCACTGAAATTAAGAGTTACAAACAGCTACCCGTTAATTTTTATCAAATTCAGACGAAGTTTCGGGATGAGCGGCGGCCTCGCTTCGGTATTATGCGTGGCCGTGAGTTCAGTATGAAAGATGCCTACTCGTTTGATCGTGATGTGGAGGGCTTAAAACGCTCCTATGCCTTGATGTTTGATGCGTATGTCCGGATCTTTCAGCGAATGGGCCTTCGCTTTCGGGCTGTAGCAGCTGATAACGGGGCCATTGGTGGGTCTGGTAGCCAAGAGTTTCATGTGATTGCAGATACGGGTGAAGATGCTATTGTGTATTGCCCAAATTCTGACTATGCAGCCAATCTTGAGGCTGCAGAGTCTCTTGCCTTAATCGCTAAACGTGCAGTACCAAAAGAGACAATCCAGAAGGTTTCGACCCCTGAGCAAAAGCGCTGTGAAGACGTTGCCCAGTTTTTAAAGGTCCCATTGACGCAGACCGTTAAATCCCTGGTGTTGGCAGTTGATCAAGACTCTGGCCCAGCTAAGTTATTCATGCTTTTGCTTCGCGGTGACCATGAGCTTAACGAAATTAAGGTCAATAAAGTGCCCGGTTTGGCAGCATTTCGGTTTGCCAGCGATGAGGAGATCAAAACAGCTTGTCATTCCCCAGTTGGTTATCTAGGTCCGGTTGGCCTTAGCCCAGCGATCCAAGTGCTTGCTGACCGGACAGTAGCGAATATGTGCGATTTTGTTTGTGGCGCTAATGAAGCGGGCTATCACTTAACCGGCGTGAACTGGGGCCGTGATTTACCAGAACCGGTTGTGGCCGATATTCGGAATGCGGTCGTAGGTGATCCTTCGCCAGATGGCAAGGGAGCCTTGGAAATCTGTCGTGGAATTGAAGTGGGTCATGTATTCCAGTTGGGAACACGATATTCAGAAGCAATGAAGTGTACTTACCTTGATGAGAATGGTAAGTCGCAGCCGATGGTGATGGGCTGTTATGGAATTGGTGTTACGCGTTTACTGGGCGCCGCGATTGAACAAGGTCATGATGAAAAAGGTATTCTCTGGCCGATCTCGATGGCTCCTTTTGAGCTTGTGATTTGTCCAGTGGGCTATGACAAGTCCGAGATGGTCCGACAGGCAGCTGATGAGTTGCATCACCAATTAGAAAACGCTGGAATTGATGTGGTGTTGGATGATCGTGGCGAGCGCCCTGGGGCAATGTTTGCTGACTGGGAGCTCATTGGGGTGCCTTATCGCCTCGTCATCGGTGAGCGTAGTTTGAAAGAGAGCAATGTAGAGTTTCAGGGACGTGGTGAGAGTACAGCTCAGTTAGTGCCTGTGAATGAAATCACAGAGAAGGCCGTTGCGATCATTCGGGCTGCAAAGGACAATCTTCTCTAGAGTTATTTTTTGAAAAGTCCGCCGAGCCCTTTGGCGGCACCGCGCGCAGCAAGAGACCCCATCATCTTCGCCATCTTGCCGCCCTTCATTTGTTTCATCATTGATTGCATTTGTTCAAATTGCGCAAGCATGCGATTGACTTCTTGAACTTGGACTCCGGCACCTGCAGCAATGCGTTGCTTACGTTTTGCTTTTAATAAATCTGGCTTGGCCCGTTCTTGCGGGGTCATGCTGTCGATAATGCCTTGCATATGCTTCATTTGCTTATCAGCCATCCCCAAATTGGCTTTACTCGCTTGCTGAGCAATTTGACTTGGGAGCTTATCCAGTAAATTTGCCATACCGCCCATATTTTGCATTTGCATGAGCTGTTCACGGAAATCACTCAGGTCAAATCCACCCTTTTGAATCTTGCTGGCAAGTTTTTGGGCTTGCTCAACATTGACGTTTTGTTGGGCTTGCTCAACTAAGGCCAATATATCGCCCATGCCCAAAATACGGCTGGTCATCCTTTCCGCATCAAAGGCTTCGAGCCCATCCATTTTTTCAGAAACACCAATAAATTTCATTGGTACACCAGTGATCTGACGAACAGAGAGCGCTGCGCCACCTCGCGAGTCACCGTCTAACTTAGTGAGAATGACCCCGGTGAGTGCGAGCGTTTCATGAAACGCTTTGGCCGTATTGACAGCGTCTTGACCAAGCATGGCATCAACCACAAAGAGGGTTTCAATCGGCTTTAGATTGGTGTGCAGAGATTGAATCTCCTGCATCATTTGTGCATCAATACCTAAACGACCCGCCGTGTCGACAAGCAGGACATCGTGGTAGTGACGCTTTGCCCAGTCGAGCGCTGCATTGGCAATATCAGTAGGCCTTTGTTCGATAGTGCTTGGAAAGAAATCAGCCCCTACTTGCTCGCTGACCGTTTTTAACTGCTCGATGGCGGCAGGACGATAAATATCACAAGAGACCGTTAATACTTTTTTCTTATGCTTCTCTTGTAAAAACTTAGCAAGTTTGGCGACGGTAGTCGTTTTTCCAGCACCTTGGAGACCTGCCATCAAAATTACTGCTGGGGGTTGGGTGGCTAAATTTAACTTACCACTCTGCCCCTCATCACC
>DBCI01000097.1:24443-25661 GCA_002292975.1 Polynucleobacter sp. UBA962
CTGCCAATGACATCTTCACCAAGCGCCTTAAACTTGATTTGCTCCATCAGGCTCTTCACGACGGGGAGAGCAACGTCAGCCTCTAGCAGGGCCAGACGGATCTCGCGTAACATCTCGGCGGTATTGCTTTCTGTGAGGCGTGCTTGACCCCGCATGGTTTTAACCACACGACTTAAGCGGTCGGTCAGGTTCTCTAGCATTTATCGATTAGACTTTCGAAATGACTATTTTAGGTTACTCAGGATTTGGCTGGTTGCCATCCATTCTTTATCTCTTATTGATCATCGTTTTGGGCTATCGCGACCAAAAACGACCCGAGACCCCATTTTTTGTTGGTTTAGTCCAGACCTTGATATTGATCGTCTTAATTATTCATGGAACCTTATTGCATGATTCCATCTTTAACGGCGATACCTTTGTATTCGGCTTTGCTCAAGACCTTTCTTTAATGGCCTGGGTGGGGCTGAGTTTTTATTGGATCCAAAGTTTCTTTTTGCCCATTTCTAGTTTGCGCTTAATGGCCATCAGTATGGCGATGTTTTGCGCTGTTCTCCCTGACCTGTTCCCTGGATCGGTAATCTCACAGCGCGCAGTTGCTGACCCTTGGTTTAAAGCACACTTTATTGTGGCTACCTTTGCGGTCGGCTTTTTTAGCCTTGCAGCGATGTTAGCGGTGTTGATGCGTTTTCAGGATCGTGCCTTACGCAAGGGTATGGCAAATGGCATGGCGGGCGCACCAACCTGGGTAGAGAGTTTGCCCCCTCTTTTAACGATGGAAAGCTTTTTATTCCGTTTGCTCTACGTAGGTTATGTTTTGTTAACCATGACGGTCTTTTCGGGGCTATTTTTCTCGCAAGAGCTATTTGGTAAGCCCTTAGTGTTTGATCACAAAACAGTATTTGCGCTTCTCTCCTGGGCTTTATTTACTGGGCTTGTAGTAGCACGTATTCGAGTTGGCTTGCGAGGACCAAGTGCAGTGCGCTGGGTCTTGGGCGGATTTTTTGCCTTATTGTTGACTTATGCGGGGACCCGTTTTGTTGCTGAAGTTATTTTGCAGCGAGTATAGCCTTGCTTAAGTGGGCATTATTATTTTTAGGCCTAGGGCTTGCCTATTGGTGGTTCATCGCGAAAAAGAAGAATAAGAATCGGGCTGCAGATAACCAGATCAAGCAAACAGAACCGACCACCGCAAAGCCTCAACAGATGGTCTCCTGTTCG
>DBCI01000097.1:25835-27564 GCA_002292975.1 Polynucleobacter sp. UBA962
GTTGATTTGGCTGTAATCCATCACATTAGTCTTCCCCCTGGTCAATTTGGAGGGCACCATATTATTGATTTCTTTCAAAATAATTTGGATCCTACGGCACACCCCTATTTTGAGCAAATTGCCAATCAAAAGGTATCAAGTCATTTCTTGATTGATCGGAATGGAAAAACGACGCAATTTATCTCTCTGCATAAACGCGCGTGGCATGCAGGTACATCCCAATTTTTTGGACGGGAGAAATGCAATGATTTCTCCATCGGTATCGAGTTAGAGGGTGATGGAGATGTTTTTTTTACGAACGAGCAATATGTAAGCTTGGCTGAAATGATCGGTGTTTTGCTCAAAAAATTTCCGGATCTTCGGTTTGCGGGGCACAGCGATATTGCCCCAGAACGTAAGACGGATCCCGGCCCATCCTTTGATTGGGCGCGTTTAACAAAAATAGCAAAGCTATCAGAAGAGAGATTGCCCTTTGGTAGCTCTTCACGCTAAGTATTAGTTCAAGGGGTAAGCGTTTGCTTACATAGTATTCAAGGTAATTGTATTTTTGGAATTAATAGGGAAATTACCAATAAATTCTGACATAAAAGACTTACCAAATTTAAAATATTTGCCTATACTTAGTGCCTAGGGTGGTGAAAAACCACTACATCTAGTGTTTTTCTGTGAATTTTGCCTTTTTTTAATCAATACATATATATAGCAGGAGCAATATGACCTTTGCCGACCCACAAGCTGTAGGCCAATCTAGTTCAGTCAATCCAGGCGGTCTTGGCTCGGGGGCTAATTTGACCCAAACCCCATCGGCAAATTTTGTAGCCGGCGGCGTAGGGTTGGCTCAAGCAACTCAGCTATCAGACTACAAAATTATTCGACGCAATGGTTCCGTCGTCGCTTTCGAGCCATCCAAAATTGCAATCGCCGTTACAAAAGCCTTTTTAGCAGTGAATGGCGGTCAAGGTGCCGCATCTGCTCGAGTTCGTGAACAGGTCGAGCAGTTAACCCAGAGCGTGGTGCGCGCTTTATTGCGTAGTCGTCCTAGTGGCGGTACTTTTCATATTGAGGATATTCAAGACCAAGTTGAGTTAACCTTGATGCGTAGTGGTGAGCACAATGTTGCTCGCGCCTATGTTCTCTATCGTGAGAAACGCAATCAGGAGCGTGTGGCTCAGCAAAGTGCAAGCCAAGATCAATTAGCGGACGCTGCCTTACCCGTTGTTCAGGTCAGCGATAACGGGGTTAACAAACCCCTCAATGTTGTTGGTCTCAGAACAGTGCTTGAGGCTGCCTGTGAAGGCTTGGGAAATCACATTGATGCTAGTCCGATTATGGGCGAGACCATTAAGAACTTATACGATGGTATACCTATGGCACAGGTGTATGACTCGGCGATTCTGGCCTCACGCACCTTGATTGAAAAGGATCCCGCATACAGTCAAGTGACCGCGCGCGTTCTGATGCATGTGATTCGTAAAGAGATCTTAGGCCGTGAGGTTTTGCAGGGCGATATGCAAGCTGAGTATCCTAATTATTTCCCACAATTTATTCGTCAAGGTATTGAGGCTGAGCTACTTGATCCGCGCTTACTCGAGTTTGATTTAGCTAAGATCTCATCTGCTCTTAGCGCTGACAGAGATTTGCAGTTTAATTATCTTGGCTTGCAAACTTTGTATGACCGTTATTTCTTGCATATTGAGGATCATCGTATTGAGATGCCCCAAGCTTTCTT
>DBCI01000097.1:27639-28964 GCA_002292975.1 Polynucleobacter sp. UBA962
TTCTATGAGATTCTTTCCACCTTTGACTTTATGTCGAGCACCCCAACCTTGTTCAACTCAGCCACTTTACGTTCACAGTTATCTAGTTGCTATTTGACAACTGTTGATGATGATCTAGACGGTATCTACGAAGCACTTAAAGAGAATGCATTGCTGTCGAAGTTTGCAGGTGGTTTAGGTAACGACTGGACGAATGTGCGCGCTCTCGGAAGTCACATCAAAGGTACAAATGGCAAGTCACAGGGCGTGGTGCCATTCTTAAAGGTCGTTAACGATACAGCCGTTGCGGTCAACCAAGGCGGTAAGCGCAAGGGTGCAGTTTGTGCGTATTTAGAGACCTGGCACTTAGATATTGAAGAGTTCTTGGAGTTGCGTAAGAACACGGGTGATGATCGTCGTCGCACCCATGATATGAATACCTCGAACTGGATTCCAGATCTGTTTATGAAGCGGGTGATGGAAAATGGAGATTGGACCTTATTTTCCCCTTCAACCACTCCAGATTTGCACGATAAGTATGGCAAAGCCTTTGAGCAAGCCTATGTGGCTTACGAAAAGCGGGCAGAGGCTGGTGAAATTAAGCCATCCAAGAAGGTGCCAGCAGTTCAGATGTGGCGCAAGATGCTGGCCATGTTATTTGAGACCGGCCATCCCTGGATTACCTTTAAGGATCCTTGCAATATTCGAAGCCCCCAGCAACACGTCGGTGTGGTGCATTCCTCGAACCTATGTACCGAGATCACCCTGAATACCAACGAGACTGAAATTGCAGTTTGCAACTTAGGCTCGGTGAACCTGACCGCCCATATGACCACCGATGCAAATGGACAAATGGTTTTAGATCACGCCAAGCTCAAGAAGACCATTCAAACGGCGATGCGAATGCTCGATAACGTGATTGATATTAATTACTATGCCGTTGCTAAGGCGCGCACCTCAAACATGAAGCACCGCCCAGTCGGTTTGGGCATCATGGGCTTCCAAGATTGCTTGCACATGCAGCGCATTCCCTATGCTAGCGATGCCGCCGTGACGTTTGCGGATACCTCGATGGAGGCTGTTTGCTACTACGCCTATCAGGCATCTAGTGAGTTGGCTAAAGAACGCGGCGCCTACAGTAGCTATCAGGGCTCTTTATGGGATCGCGGCATTCTTCCCCAAGACACCCTCAAAATGCTTCAAGACGAGCGTGGTGGCTATGTAGAAGTGGATCAGTCCAGCACCATGGATTGGAATGCATTACGTGCCCAGATCAAGCAGCATGGGATGCGCAACTCGAATTGCGTAGCGATTGCCCCAACTGCAACGATTTCAAACATTATTGG
>DBCI01000097.1:29084-31843 GCA_002292975.1 Polynucleobacter sp. UBA962
GGGCTTTGGGACGAGGTGATGATTGCTGATCTTAAGTATTTTGATGGCACTTTATCGAAGATCGACCGCGTCCCACAGGATTTACGGGATTTGTATGCGACAGCCTTTGAGCTTGAGCCCAGTTGGCTGGTTGAAGCCGCTTCTCGCCGTCAAAAGTGGATCGACCAGGCGCAATCCTTAAATATTTATATGGCCGGTGCTTCAGGTAAGAAACTAGACGATACCTATAAGCTGGCTTGGTTGCGTGGCTTAAAGACCACCTACTATCTGCGGACTATGGCTGCTACGCACGTAGAGAAGTCAACGGTTGCAACGGGTCAGCTGAACTCTGTTTCAAACGGTACAGAAACAGCATCTGCATTGGCGGCCGATGGGCCTGTATGCACCATGCGTCCAGGCGACCCTGGATTTGAAGAATGTGAAGCGTGTCAGTAACCTTTACTGAGATTGAAGTAAATAGGAAGAATTAGGAGAAGATTATGTTGAACTGGGACGAAGAAGTAGCACCTGCATTGGCAAAGACTGGCTTTGCTCCGCCCCCATCGATGCCTGTACCCACAGCGCAGCCGCAGTTATTACCTGTTCAAGCGGATAGCATTGCCGTGGCACCGCCTGCACAAACCATTAAGCCGGTTACAGATGCAATCGAGCGGCGTGTAAACGTAGCGGATAAGCGTGTGATTAATGGCACCACCGATGTAAACCAATTGGTGCCATTTAAGTACAAGTGGGCTTGGGAGAAGTATCTGGCGGGTTGTGCGAACCACTGGATGCCACAAGAAATCAATATGAATCGTGATATCGCCCTCTGGAAAGACCCGAATGGTCTTACAGAGGATGAGCGCCGAATCATTATGCGTAATCTAGGCTTTTTTGTAACAGCCGACTCCTTGGCAGCCAACAATATCGTGCTTGGTACTTATCGACAGATCACTGCCCCAGAGTGCCGTCAGTACTTACTTCGTCAGGCTTTTGAGGAGGCGATTCATACACATGCTTATCAATATATTGTTGAGTCTTTGGGCCTTGATCAAGCCGAAATCTTTAATGCATACCATGAAGTTCCTTCGATTCGGGCGAAGGATGAGTTCCTCATTCCCTATATTGATGTACTAACGGACCCTGCTTTTAAGACTGGAACTTTGGAAAATGATCAAAAACTGTTACGTTCCTTGATTGTTTTTGCCTGTGTGATGGAAGGTTTGTTCTTTTATGTTGGTTTTACGCAAATCCTTGCAATGGGTCGCCAAAACAAGATGACTGGTGCAGCAGAGCAGTATCAATACATCCTGCGTGATGAGTCAATGCACTGTAATTTCGGGATCGATTTGATTAACCAAATCAAGCTGGAGAACCCACAGCTATGGACTTCTGCGTTCAAAGACGAGATTCGTGGCATCTTCGAAAAAGCAGTTGAATTGGAGTATCGCTATGCCGAGGATACGATGCCAAGAGGGGTGCTTGGATTGAACGCCCCGATGTTCAAAAGCTACCTCAGATTCATTTGTAATCGTCGATGTATGCAAATAGGACTTGACTCCATGTATCCAAATGAAGAGAATCCTTTTCCATGGATGTCAGAAATGATAGATCTGAAAAAAGAGAGAAACTTTTTTGAGACCAGAGTAATAGAGTATCAAACCGGTGGCGCGTTAAATTGGGAGTAAACAAAACCTAAATTAGCGCCCTGTCCGGTAACCAAGGAGATTGGACGGTTGATTAGTATTCGAAGTCGATTAAAAAAGGCAGAAATGCGAAAACCCTGCATGCAGGGCGATTGGATCTCTTTCCCCGTTTTTTCCACCCCATTTAAAAAGCCGCTTCCTGCAAAGGTTGTGGCTTTTTTTCCAAGATTCATTAGCGTGCAGCACCTAGTTATAAGCCGCGCGCCGATGAATAGCTCGCTCGTTTCCTGGATGGCGCCGCAAGGTGCACTTCAGAGTAATGGTCGGGTTTTCTTAAACAGTAGTTTGTTCTAATCCTCACGTGAAGGAGAATCACTATGGCAATCGCCAAAAAGAAGTCTGCTGCAAAGAAACCAGCTGCTAAGAAAAAAGTAGCTGCTAAGAAACCAGCTGCCAAAAAAGCAGCGAAGAAGCGCCCAGCTGCCAAAAAAGCAGCGAAGAAGCCAGCCGCTAAAAAAGCAGCAAAGAAGCCTGCTGCTAAAAAAGCTGCTAAGAAAAAAGTAGCTAAGAAGCGTCCTGCTGCTAAAAAGAAAAAAGCTGCCAAGAAAAAGCCTGCTAAAAAAGCAGCTAAGAAAAGGCCTGCTGCCAAAAAGAAAGGGGCTTCTGTAAAAAAGCCCGCGGCTAAGCCCGCCGTTGCTGTTCCAGCGCAAACCACGCTGAATCCGGCTGCGGCTTGGCCTTTCCCTACAGGCAGCCGTCCCTAAGCGCAAGCTGAACGGATAGTTGAGGTAGTTCGAATGGGGTCCTTCGGGACCCCATTTTTATGGCTTAAATGGAATAGCCAAAAGCGTCTTGAAAACGCGTCATGATCTCTGAGCGAGAAAGCAGGTGATTTTGGGGGCCTTGGTGAGCAATTTTGATTGAACCCATTAGGCTGGCAAGTCTGCCCGTTGTTTCCCAATCCAATTTATTTTCAAGGCCATAGAGAAGTCCACCACGGAAGGCATCACCACAACCCGTTGGATCAATCAACTTTTCTGGCTTTACAGCTGGGATGGCAATATTCTTACCATCCGCATAGATTTGCGCCCCTTGCGCCCCTTTAGTCACAATAAGCGCCCTCACTTGCTTGGC
>DBCI01000097.1:31937-38124 GCA_002292975.1 Polynucleobacter sp. UBA962
CAGGTCGAGAAGCTCTTGTCCATTAAACATGGGTAAACCTTGGCCCGGATCAAAGACAAACGGCACACTAGCTTCCGCAAATTGGTGACAGTGCTCCCACATGCCAATACGTCCATCCGGCGCTACGATGCCAAAGTGCGCATGAGAGCGATCAAGCGTACTAAGACAATCTGCTACGCGGTTGAGGTGGGATTGATTCATGGCACCGGGATGAAAGGCAGTTATTTGGTTATTGGCCATATCGGTCGTGATCATGGCTTGTGCAGTGAAGGCCTCATCCAGTTTCTTGACATGCGAGCGGTTCATGCCAAGATTATCTAAGCGCTGTAGGTAAGGGTCGGCATCTGCCCCTACCGTTGCCATTACTAAAGGCTCACCCCCGAGTAGTTTGAGGTTGTAGCCAATATTGCCTGCACAGCCACCAAATTCTCGACGCATGCTGGGGACCAAAAAGGCTACGTTCAGAATATGAATTTGATCGGGCAAGATCTGATCTTGAAAACGACCTTCAAAGGTCATGATGGTGTCGTAGGCAATAGAGCCACAAATGATGCTAGCCATAAATACTTTCTGTCAGGGGTTGGTGGGAGATTGAGTGGGATATGCTACACGCAGGCGATAGCCTGCAGCATTCGGGGGAATTTGAAGCGGGATTGATAGGTTAAATGCCTCCCCCGCTGATGCGCCGGTCAATAAAAAATCAGGATGTGAGCTCTGCCAGGTCTTCGGAAGCCACTCTTCGGGAGAAAGAAGGATGCGGGCAATGGTTTTCTCATCCGCATCGGTAAGGATCAGCTCGAGGCCGGGTATGGCAACGGGCACAGCCAAACGGTTTTGCAGTTCGATTTCAAGTAGGGACTGACCACTAGGAAAACTAGAATCCAGCTTTTTTGCATCCTCAATTCCCAAGTTTGCCGATAGAAAGCGCCACGCCTTGAAATCAGCAACTGCCTTACGATCGCACGGAATCCATTCACACAAGAAGTTATTGATCGTTTGAGCAGTTTTAAATGCGCTCCATCTGATCGAATGAGCATCACTATCCATGCTTGGAGCAAGTGCGTGAAGTATTGGCATACGCCAAAGTGCGGTGACAAATGGATAAGCAATCAAAAGTGCAATCAATCCAATCAATAATTGTTTTTTGATATCCCACGGCTTCTTTGATACAGCATCCATTGAAGGCAGTGTGCTCAATACCGCATTTGGGGCTTGAGAGGTCAATTTACCGCTTAGACATACCCAACCCTCATGACTGCCCCAGATAGAGAGTTGTAGGCTGTTTTGATAGCTTGCAATCACCTCATCTGCTTGACGCTCTAGTATTCCGGATAAAACAAGTTGACCACCCGGTTTAAGTCTGGCAATCAGGGCGGGCGCAAGAATTTGCAATGGATTAGCCAAAATATTTGCAATCACCACATCAAATACTTGGCCACCAATCGAACTCTTGACATTGTCTGGTAATTCAAACTGAATCCGCGTTTGGTTTTGTTGCGCATTGGCTCTCGCCGATTCAATTGCTTGCGGATCAATATCTGTTCCAAACACCTCTTTAAATCCAAGTTTGTGCGCTGCAATCGCTAAAATGCCGGAGCCACAGCCATAGTCTAAGAGACTCTTACTATGAAGTGCGGATTCTTGGCTATATTGCTCTAGCCACTCTAAACAGAGTCGAGTAGTGGGATGACTACCCGTTCCAAACGCAAGGCCAGGATCAACGGCTAAGCAAATAGCGTTTGGAACAGTGGGCTCTTGGTGCCAAGAGGGCACGATCCAGATGTTCTGTCCTACTTGGATTGGCTCAAACTGGCTTTGGGTAAGACGAACCCAATCCTGATCCTCTATAAGAACTTCTTGAGGCGGATTTACCTCAAAGCCTGCTTGTTTGAGTTCTGCGATCAGATCATGTAAGGGCAGATCTAAATCTTTGTTAAAGAGTGCTTTGACGGACGAAAGATCCCATGCTTGTACTTCTGGAGATAGTCCTGGCTCTCCGTAGAGAGGGTTTTCATCATACCCACCGGCAGCCGCATCCTCAACCGATATCGAAAGAGCGCCAAGCTCCATTAAGGCATCACCCAAAGGCTCCGCAATTTCAGCAACTACCGTAAATTGAAGTTCGCGATACGGCATCTAAATTAGAGACTCAAAACAGCATCATTACTTCTTGCCACGAGTAGCAGACTGCTCCTCTAGACGTTGTTCAAGATAATGAATGCTTGTACCACCCTCAACAAATTTAGAGTCGAGCATAAGCTCCCGATGCAGCGGTACGTTGGTCTGGATACCATCAATCACCATTTCCGAGAGGGCAATCCGCATTCGACGGATTGCTTGCTCACGAGTCGCCCCATAGGCAATTAGTTTCCCGATCATCGAATCGTAGTTAGGTGGCACCATATAGCCGCTGTAGGCATGCGAGTCCACTCGTATGCCAGGGCCACCCGGCATGTGCCAGGACTGAATCCGTCCTGGGCTCGGCGTGAATTTAAACGGGTCTTCAGCGTTTAGACGGCACTCAATGGCATGTCCTCTAAAGACGATATCGCGTTGACGAAAACTAAGTTTTTGCCCAGCCGCAATCTTAATTTGCTCCTGCACGATATCAATCCCAGTAATCATTTCCGTGACGGGGTGCTCAACCTGCACACGCGTATTCATTTCAATAAAGAAGAACTCACCATTTTCGTAGAGAAACTCAAAGGTGCCAGCACCCCGATAGGTAATTTTTTTACACGCATCAGCACAACGCTCACCAATCTTAGCAATCAGTTTTCGATCAATGCCAGGGGCAGGCGCTTCTTCAATGACCTTTTGATGGCGACGCTGCATGGAGCAATCACGCTCACCAAGCCAAAGGGCATTTCCATGAGTGTCGGCCAATATCTGAATCTCCACATGGCGCGGTTTCTCTAAAAACTTTTCCATGTAGACCTCGGGATTACCAAAGGCTCGTCCCGCTTCTTCACGAGTCATGTTCACAGCACTTAAGAGAGCTGCCTCAGTATGAACCACGCGCATGCCGCGACCACCTCCGCCACCGGCTGCCTTAATGATCACGGGGTAACCAACCCGTTTTGCGCTTGCAATAATTTCTTTTGGATTATCGGTTGGCAATGCACCAGCTGAGCCTGGCACGCAGGGAACTCCTGCTTTAATCATGGCATTTTTAGCCGAGACCTTATCACCCATCAAACGAATGGACTCAGGGCGAGGCCCGATAAATGCAAAACCTGATTTTTCTACGCGTTCAGCAAAGTCTGCATTCTCGGATAAGAAGCCATATCCTGGGTGAATGGCTTCAGCATCGGTGACCTCTGCAGCAGAAATAATCGCTGGCATATTGAGATAGCTTTGACCTGAGGGCGCGGGCCCGATACAAACGGCTTCATCGGCAAGCTTCACGTATTTAGCCTCTTTATCGGCCGTGGAGTAAACCACTACGGTCTTGATCCCAAGCTCACGACAGGCGCGTTGGATTCGTAGGGCAATTTCGCCACGATTGGCGATCAGGATTTTGTCAAACATGATTTGGGCTTTGGTGTGGATTAGGCGATGATAAAAAGAGGTTGATCAAACTCAACCCCTTGACCGTTTTCACATAGAACTTGTTTAACGATGCCCGCTTTCTCAGATTCAATTTCATTAAGGAGCTTCATTGCTTCAATGATGCACAAAGTTTGCCCAACCGTTACGGTGTCGCCTACATTGACAAAAGCGGGGGCATCGGGATTAGGTGAGCGATAGAAGGTGCCAACCATCGGCGATTTTTGGGTAAAACCTTGAGTTGCCGCGCTTCCTTCAGACGCCACAATAGGTTCAGGGGAGTATGACTCCAATGCTACAGGGGCTGATAACACGATAGGATTGGGAGCTGAGCTAGGCTGGGAATGTGAGCTTGAGCCGCCACGTGTATTGACAATGCGAACTTTATCTTCGCCCTCGCTTACCTCTAACTCTGAAATTCCTGAGTCCGAGACTAAATCAATTAATGTCTTTAGTTTTCTTAAGTCCATGTGAAACCTCGTTTTGAAGGGAGTTTATCTAGTAGATAGTTGGTGTTGAATCGTATTGAGGGCGAGTTCATATCCGTGCGCACCCAAGCCACAAATAACCCCTATCGCTAGATCAGAAAAGTAGGAATGCTTGCGAAACTCTTCGCGTTGATGAATATTAGATAAATGAACCTCAATAAACGGGATTGCTACACCAGCTAAGGCGTCTCTTAAGGCAACACTGGTATGAGTAAAGCCACCAGGATTAATGATGATGTAAGCAACCCCATCTTTTTTTGCCTTTTGAACGCGGTCAATTAGTTCGCCTTCATGGTTACTCTGATAGGCCTCTAAGGAAATATCAGCTTCCTGCGCTAATGTGGCTAATTTTTGATGGATATCATCTAAGGTAGCCTTGCCATAAACTTCAGGCTCCCTACTTCCTAAAAGATTTAAATTAGGGCCTTGGATAACAAGAACCGATCGGTTAACAGAATTTTTTTGCATAGATCGCTACAGTTATTGAAAAATACCACCAAATATAGGTAGGAACTAGGGTAAATCGTGTGAGATGAAGTATACCCCTTGGACCATTTGTTTCCCAGAAAAAACCCGTTTTGAGGGTAAATAAGGCCCTAAAGACTCATTAATATTGAATGGGCTCTTTGCTAAAAAACATGATCTTTTGTTAAATAGCCTCTTTAATCATCTTTCTTAGCTCATCTTCGGATATCTTGCCTAATTTACTGCCTTTTATATCACCTTTGGGGTTGATGACTACAGTAAATGGCAAGGCCCCAGAGGGGTTACCAAGCATTTTATTGATCTCATTCCCGCCAAGCCCTCCTAAAACAATAGGATAGGAAATGATCGTTGTTTCTATAAATTGACGAATATTAGAGGGTGAATCGATGCCGATGCCGACAATTAACATCTTTTTAGGGTCATATTCGCTCTGAACTTTGTCTAATGCAGGCATTTCTTCAATGCAGGGTGGGCACCATGAAGCCCAAAAATTGACGACTAGGACCTTATTTTTCCAATCCGCTGTTGAAATTGGCTTTTGGTCTGGCGAAAACCATTCCCGTTCAAAAAGTGCCGTGACAGCCTCTGCGGAGGCGGAGCTAATCCGGGTTTGCCAGTTTGCAAGCAGAGCGCCAGCAGTGGCTGCAATGATGGCGATATTGCCACCGAAAAAAAATTGACGACGGTTCATGGGGCTCCTTGGCTAAAATCCTCGCATGCATATACATATCTTGGGCATTTGCGGAACCTTCATGGGTGGGATAGCGGCAATTGCTCGGCAAGCCGGTCATGAGGTGACCGGCTGCGACGCTAACGTTTATCCACCCATGAGCACTCAGCTTGAGGCCCAAGGGATAAAACTGATCGAAGGATACTCTCCCGATCAATTACGACAATTTAAATCTAAACCAGATTTATTTCTGATTGGCAATGTGGTGTCGCGTGGTAATCCTCTATTAGAGGAGATCCTGAATCAAGGCTTGGCATACACATCTGGGCCTCAGTGGCTGGGGGAGCATGTGCTGAGTGGTCAACACGTTATGGCGGTTGCAGGAACCCACGGTAAGACCACTACAACCGCGATGCTAACGTGGATACTAGAATTTAATCAACAAAGCCCAGGCTATTTAATTGGCGGGGTACCTTTAAATTTCACGGTATCAGCTCGTCTTGGAAAGGGCTCCTACTTTGTGATTGAGGCAGATGAGTATGACACAGCCTTTTTTGATAAGCGTAGTAAGTTTGTCCACTATCGACCACATACTGCAATTCTGAACAATCTCGAGTTTGATCACGCTGATATTTTTCCAGATCTTGCAGCGATTGAGACTCAGTTCCATCATCTGGTTCGAACGATTCCCCAAAAAGGTTTGGTGATTACTAATGCCATGGAGCAATCGCTAGAGCGAGTGATTGAGCGTGGCTGCTGGAGCCCATTAGAGCGTTTTGGAGAAAAAATAGGCGATTGGTCAATGGAAGACCTGCCGAATGCAGATGGTAAATCGGGCGCTGATTTTGCAGTACTGCAAAGAGGGCAAAAATGTGCAGAGGTGCATTGGGCAAGCAACTCTGGGGTGATGGGCAAGCACAATCAAATGAACGCTCTAGCTGCTATTGCAGCGGCAAATCATATTGGTATTCATCCAGAAAATGCTGCGAAGGCG
>DBCI01000014.1:0-873 GCA_002292975.1 Polynucleobacter sp. UBA962
CAGATGGAAACTTGGGAATACATCGCTAAGCAGACGAAAAAGAAACTCTAAGAACCCAAGTGTTGTAAATTTATTGATATAAAACAAAGACTTATTGTTTTTTCCTGAGGCTCTATTCTTTTATTTTTAATCAATTTAGCCTAGAATATGCTTTTCCTTACTCTCAATGATCTATGGCTGACAACACAATTGGTTCAACACAAGCCCCTTTCGTAGGCACATCCAATCTACGCAGCGGCGCGACATTGGCAGAATTGAGATTGGGCCTTCCTGAGGAGCAGGGGGACTACCAGTTTGTGTCAGAATCGAATGTAATTAAAGGAACCACAAAGGCCAGTGGGGTGATTGTAGAAATCAATCCTCTTTCGACCTCTATGCAATCAAGCGTTGTTTATCCAAACGACCCTCGATTAAAAATCTATAAACAGATTGAAAGTTCGTAAAGGAGAAATCGTCATGCGAAATCCACAACGAAATGATGTTTACATTAACGCTGACGGAGAGAAGGTCGTAGTCAATAATGTTATGGCCGCCAACCCGGCAGGCGTTCAGTTTTTAGAGTACAAGTCGATTGGCTCGCCAGAACTGCACTTCGTACCGGTTCAAGAGTTTGTCGAGCAATTTGAGTTTGTTGAGACCTTCGCTAGTTTTGATATTTATATCGAAGAGCGTAATAAAATCTTACAAGCCAAAGAAGAGGAAGAGGCTCGCGAAGCATTGATTAGAAAACAAGCCAAAGAAGAGGCTGCCACAGCCATCAAGCGTTAAACGATGGAAAATGCTGATTTTTATGAAGCGGAGCGCTTCCTTAAACTAGGCCTCTATCCACAGGCTTTTGAAGCCTTTATGGCATTAGAGGTGGGTAGTTACGAG
>DBCI01000014.1:1007-1516 GCA_002292975.1 Polynucleobacter sp. UBA962
CTTCAACTACGGTCTGGTCATGGAGCATAATAAAAATCAAGCAAAGGCGATCCAATTATTGCAATTAGCGATGGATCTGGGTGTGCCCGAGGCAAGAGCTGCCTTAAGTCGTTTATTGATGAAGGGTGCCTAGGATAGACCAACGCTGATTTGGCCCAACATGCTTATTTGGCGCTGAGATCGTTGGTTTTGCTTTTGACAGAGGCGGGAGTGGCGATATCTGCAAACTGATCCTTGATAACAGTCAATTCCTCAATTTTTTGATTAGCCTGGGCAATGTTGGCTTCCAGTTTTTGGACATTCTCTTTGTACTTCGTTTCGATCACTTCTTTTTGCTGGATGGAGATGGCGCCACCCATCGCACGCGTTAGTTCAGGACTAAAGTGAAAGGCAATCCGATAGCCTAAAAAATGGAGCCCAAAACCAGTTAAGAACAGAAATAAACAAATGATCACTGTGAGCTTGATGAGACCCTTGCCAGTGACACTAACTTTCTTAACTTGTGCAGT
>DBCI01000014.1:1567-3647 GCA_002292975.1 Polynucleobacter sp. UBA962
CCCTTACTAGCGCTACTCACTAGATGTGCATATTTGGCTAGAAGACCACGGGTGTACTTAGACTTTGGAGGGGACCACGCTTGGCGTCTTTTCATGATATCAGATTCATCGACATTTAGTTGAATAAGTAAGCGGTGGGCATCAATCGTGATCGAGTCCCCTTCATGGATTAACGCAATCGTACCACCGACAAATGCCTCTGGGGCAACGTGCCCAACAACCATACCCCATGTACCTCCCGAAAAGCGGCCATCGGTAATGAGTCCAACACTTTCCCCAAGTCCTTGGCCGACAAGGGCGGAAGTAGGGGCTAACATCTCCCGCATACCGGGACCTCCTTTGGGCCCCTCGTAGCGGATAACAACCACATCACCGGCTTTTATTTTCTGAGCCATGATCGCTGCCATAGCATCATCTTCGGAGTCATACACCCGCGCTGGACCTGTAATGGAGGGATTCTTGAGGCCTGTGATTTTGGCAACACACCCCTCTGGTGAGATATTGCCTTTGAGGATCGCTAAGTGACCATGCGGATAGATTGGGTTATCCAGAGCGCGGATTACTTTTTGATCAGCACGTGGTTTTGAGGGGATGTCCTTCAAAACTTCAGCAATGGTTTGTCCGGTGATGGTCATGCAGTCACCATGGAGAAGTCCACCATCAAGCAGTATTTTCATGATCTGTGGAATGCCACCCGCCTGATGAAGATCGGGCGCTAAATAAGTGCCTGAGGGTTTCATGTCAGCAATGACTGGAACACGTTTACGAATTCGCTCAAAATCATCAATGGTCCAATCAATTTCTGCGGCACTGGCAATGGCCAAGAAATGCAACACTGCATTGGTAGAGCCACCAACAGCCATGATGACGCTCACAGCATTCTCTAACGACTTCTTAGTAATGATGTCGCGCGGACGAATATTTTTTTTGATAGCTTCCACCAAAACCCGTGCTGATTCGGCTGCGCTATCAACTTTTTCTTGATCGACATTGGACATGGTTGAGGAGTAGGGCAGGCTCATGCCCAAGGCCTCAAACGAAGAACTCATGGTATTTGCGGTGTACATCCCTCCACAAGAACCGCTACTAGGACAGGCGTTTTGTTCGACCCCTTTGAGATCTTCTTCGGTCAATCGTCCGGAGGTAAATTCCCCAACAGCTTCAAAAGCAGACACAATATTAAGTTCTTTGCCCTTGTAGTGACCCGCTTTAATGGTTCCGCCATAGACATAAATACCTGGCACGTTAGTTCGAGCAAGAGCGATCATGCCGCCAGGCATATTTTTATCGCACCCCCCAATCACAACAACCCCGTCTTGCCATAAGCCATTGACACATACTTCAATACTGTCCGCAATGACCTCGCGTGAGACCAAGGAGTACTTCATACCCTCGGTGCCCATGCCAATACCATCCGATACAGTGGGGGTGCCAAAAACTTGGGCCTTAGCACCCGCGGATTCAAGCGCTGCGACCGCAGCATCGGCTAATTTTTGTAAACCACTATTACACGGCGTAATGGTGGAGTGGCCATTAGCAACACCCACCATGGGCTTCACAAAATCCTCTTCCTGATAGCCCATGGCATAGTACATGGAGCGATTGGGTGCTCGTGCTACCCCCTCTGTAACCATGCGGGAGCGCTCATTCAGACGCTTAGGTGATGATGCATTGTTGCTATTTGACATTTGGGCACTCTCTTAAAATAAGGGTCAAGGGGCTTAGACAGGGCTTATTTTGCCTCACGGAGCGATTTTTCGGGCTTGTGGTGAGTCGTAGGGGCGATCTGCCTAAATCGCCATCATTTCAAAGCTATCCTTACCGGCTCCACAGTCCGGACAGGCCCAGTCTGACGGGACGTGATCCCAAGTTGTTCCAGGAGGGATACCATCCTCAGGGCGTCCGCTAGACTCGTCATAAATAAAACCACAAACAATGCATAAATAGGTTTTCATGGGTAATTTCTAGATTTTTAGTAAAGATGTCATTTTAAAAGAATACGCTTCATTGGCTCTAAAGCTAATATCTTATGCACCACGAGATGGTTAAATTCCTTAAATGAATATATCTGATCAGACCT
>DBCI01000014.1:3833-7088 GCA_002292975.1 Polynucleobacter sp. UBA962
GTTTCCCCAGCCGTTATTTTATTAGACATGCAAATGCCCGATCTCAGTGGGCTAGAGTTAATGGATCGCCTTAAAAAAATCGGCTTTACAACACCCATTATCTTTTTAAGTGGTCAAAGTCATCCGCAAGAGATCGTAAAGGGATTAAAGAAGGGCGCCTTAGATTTCTTATTCAAACCGTTCAATCTCGAGGAGCTATTAAATGCAATCCGTGATGCTTTGGATTACGACCAAAAGCAATTTAAGAGAATCTTAAAAGTCAGTGAGATTAAGAAAAACTTTAGTACCTTGACCCCCCGAGAAAAAGAGGTTTGTGCCTTATTAGTAGTAGGACTGATGAACAAGGAAATTGCCGAGCAACTTGGTACAACCGATGCCACCATTAAGGTCCATAAGGCACGTGTCATGGAAAAAATGAGGGCAAGCTCGCTCCAAGACCTTGTTCGATATCACCTAGAGCTCAATTAGCCCTATGGAACATAGTTTTCTTCTTAAACCTAGGTTATAGTGTCTAAAAATAAGAATAGTGTCTAAATAGTTGATATTTATACGAAAAGAGACAAATTGGCTAACGATCAAAAACTGCCTGATATTCGTGCAGATGTTATTAAAAAGGCTCGCGAAGCCAAAGGAATTTCTATTCCTCAAATGTCGAAAGACCTTTGTTTTTCTGTCAAGCAAATTGAGCAAATCGAGTCCGGTGAGAGAAGCCATTTTTATTCTTTGGCAATTAAGGTTTCTGCGACCAAACGTGTCGCTGAATATTTAGGACTTCCATTCGAAGAGGTCTTTGATTTTGGCCCCGATTTACTCGAAGCCATCCAAGCCCCTGATGAGCAAATCATCTCTGAAAAAAATACCGTGCCAGCGCCCACACCCGCAGCAGTGATTAAGCCGGCGACTCTTGAGCCAGCTGTTGTCGAGAAAACGCCAGAACGCCTAGAGCGCTTTGATCCCCCGAGTGAAGAGAAACCGGCGAAGCCAGCAAAGACGAAGTATGTTTTCTTTGCATTTGCTGCCGTCATAGTAGCCGTTATTATGAATATTGAGCTACCAGCAAAAGATAAGAGTACTGAACCGATCGTTGCAAAATTACCAACCGAGTCCATTGAAAATAATGCCAAGAAAGAGGATGCCCCTATCAGCCCAATCTCGGTTAGCCCACCATCCTCTCCTGCGGTCGTCCCTGTTGTGACAGCTGGGGTCGGTGCCGAAAATTGTCCTCCCCCTGATGCCAATCAGCTTACTTACCGATCCCCAAGTCCCTCAAAGGCAGGGAATATGGTCTATATTTCGACAAGAATTAAACAAGTGGTCTGTGTGAAAGATGCGACCGGTAAGCTTGAGAAAAGAGCCCTCGAAGTTAACGGCTCCCACTCCTTTTTTGGTAAAGCGCCCTTTGTGCTGATGACCTCAGGAATTTCTCAAGCGGATATCTTTTTTCAGGGGTATAAAGTGCGGATCGACGATCAGAATGCCAATAGCATTGTGTTAGAAGAAGTTTCTTACTAGTTTGGGTAGTTAGACCGCAGCGTCATCTTCCTCGCCTGTTCGAATGCGAATAGCATGTTCGATTGGGCTTACAAAAATCTTGCCATCCCCAATCTTGCCAGTACGAGCTGCTTTGACAATTGCTTCTGTAACTGTTTCAACGCGATCGTTTGGAACGACAACTTCGACCTTCACTTTGGGTAAAAAATCGACGACATATTCAGCGCCACGGTAAAGTTCTGTATGGCCTTTTTGGCGACCAAATCCTTTGACCTCAGTGACCGTTAGGCCTGTAACCCCAATTTCTGCCAAAGCCTCACGCACTTCGTCTAGCTTAAAGGGTTTGATGATAGATGTAATGAGTTTCATAAAGGCCTCCTATGGACCCAATCATACCCAAGGATTACGAATTCTGGGATATCCGTTTAAGCCCTAGATTTTTGCTCCAGAAGTGATGGGGTAGCGCCAGTCCCGCCCAAAGGCTCTAGCGGTAATCCGAACGCCTGGTGGAGCCTGACGGCGTTTGTATTCATTGAGTTGGATTAAATGGGTTACTTTGAACACTGCTGCAGACTGAAAGCCAGCAGCAATAATTTCAGCACTCGATTGGTTTTGCTCCATATAGCGCATCAAGATGGCATCTAAGACCTCATACGGGGGCAGACTGTCTTGATCGGTCTGATTGGGACGCAACTCTGCGGATGGAGCGCGGGTCAAAATACGCTCCGGAATGACCGGTTGGATTTGATTGCGGTAGTGACAGAGTTTGTATACCAAAGTCTTGGCGATGTCTTTGATGACCGCAAAGCCGCCGGCCATATCTCCGTAGAGGGTGCAATAGCCAACGGCCATTTCACTTTTATTGCCGGTCGTTAATACGAGCCGTCCAGTCTTGTTCGAGAGTGCCATTAACAGAGTACCTCGAACCCGTGCTTGAATATTTTCTTCGGTCGCATCGGGTTTGCGATTAGCAAATTGCTCTTGTAAAACACCTTCGATTGCATCAACCGGTTGACTAATTGGGATCTCATCATATTGCACGCCTAAGTTCTTGGCGAGCTCGCGCGCATCGATCCAAGAAATCTCAGCCGTATAGGGTGAGGGCATCATCACCGCACGAACATGGTCAGCCCCGAGAGCATCAACCGCAATGGCTAGTACTAAGGCTGAGTCTACACCGCCCGATAAGCCAATGATGACCCCTGGAAATCGATTTTTACAAACGTAATCCCGCGTCCCCATGACTAAGGCTGAGTAGACCTGAGCTTCAAGAGCTAAAGGCGGGGTGATTTCACCGTGCAAGGGTTGACCATCTTGGATTGATAGAACAGTAAGCGCCTCTTTAAACTGAGGCATGGCCATCACTAATTCACCTTTGGAGTTTAGAGCGCAGGAGCCGCCATCAAACACCAGTTCATCTTGACCGCCCACCATATTGAGATAGACAACTGCCAAACCAGTAGCTTGGGTGCGTTCTTTGAGAACAGCCAAACGGGTATTGTCTTTTTCAAGATGATAGGGCGAGGCATTCATAACCAGTAAAAGTTCTGCCCCATTCGCTCTCGCATTCGCCGCCGGCTCTGCATGCCATATATCTTCACAAAGCAAGAGCCCCAGCTTTAGACCGTGATGGCTAAATACACAGGATGTGTTGCCGGATACAAAGTAGCGTTTTTCATCAAACACTTCATTATTTGGTAAAACCTGTTTGTAATAACGTGCAATCACTTTGCCATCTTGTAATACCGAGGCTGTATTGTGCAA
>DBCI01000014.1:7158-8727 GCA_002292975.1 Polynucleobacter sp. UBA962
AAACACGGCTAAACGCTGGCACAAATGATCTAGGACCTTCTGAGTATCGGCAATGAACGCAGGGCGCAATAGAAGATCTTCAGGCGGGTAGCCGGTGAGTACTAGCTCAGGGGTTAATACGAGGGACGCACCTTGGGCATGAGCAGCTTCCGCTGCTTGATAAATTTGCTCCGCATTGCCGATGCAATCACCCAAGAGAGGGTTGATTTGTGCTAAAGCAACGCGGATCGGATTACTCACCTGGATTACCTTAGCACGGGGTTACTGAACATCGTTATTGTTTTTCTTTCTGATAGCGCGTAATTCCATCAAGGATCTCTTGTTGGGCATCGGCAATCGAGCCCCATCCTTTGATCTTGACCCATTTACCTTGTTCAAGGTCTTTGTAATGTTCAAAGAAGTGCTGGATCTGATGAAGACGCATCTGATTAATATCGTCGGAGCTTTCCCAGTGGCTGTAGATCGAGAGGATGCGATCTTCCGGGACGGCTAATAGTTTGGCATCATCACCGGCCTCATCTTGCATTTGTAAAACGCCAAGGGCGCGACAACTAACCACTACTCCGGGGATTAGAGGAAAGGGTGTAATGACCAAAACATCGACGGGGTCACCATCGCCAGCAATGGTTTTGGGGATATAGCCATAGTTACAGGGATAGTGCATGGCTGTACCCATAAAGCGATCCACAAAAATTGCCCCCGTTTCTTTATCGACCTCGTATTTGATGGGGTCGGCATTCATCGGGATTTCAATAATGACGTTAAAGTTCTCAGGAACCTTCTTACCGGGGGTGACGTTGTCAAGACTCATACATACTCCAAATTAAATCAAATAAACCAGCCTGCTCAGTAATAACCCTGATCTTAGCAAAGCAGGAAAGATCAAAATCTGTTGGATACTTTGAGGGCTAAATGAAGTCCTATTTTAAGGCTTTCAGCCTTGGACTATGATTTGGCCTAAATAGTAGTACAAGATGAATTTCATTAAGGGAGTTATGCAGCATGATTAATGTCACATACGGGTTGTACTTTGCATTGATCTGTGGGGTACTGGCAGTGATCTACGGGTTTGTGATGCGAACCTGGATCCTTAAGCAAGATACTGGCAACGCCAAAATGATGGAGATTGCTGAGGCAATTCAACAAGGCGCAGCCGCTTACCTGTCACGGCAATATAAAACGATTGCAATCGTTGGGGTGGTTTTAACCATTCTGATTGCGATCTTTCTGGATCTGGCCACGGCTGTTGGCTTTGTCATTGGCGCCGTACTATCCGGCGCTTGCGGTTTTATTGGTATGAACGTCTCTGTGCGGGCCAACGTTCGAACCGCACAAGCCGCAACGGTTGGCATGAATGAAGCCCTAAACGTCGCTTTTAAAGGCGGTGCGATTACTGGCATGTTAGTGGTTGGGCTTGGGCTCTTGGGAGTTGGACTTTTCTTCATGCTCTTGGTGTCGATGGATAACGGCCAAGATTTGTCAGACGTCTTACACCCCTTAATCGGTTTGGCGTTTGGTTCTTCATTGATCTCGATTTTTGCGCGTCTAGGCGGTGGTATTTTTACTAAA
>DBCI01000094.1:0-1136 GCA_002292975.1 Polynucleobacter sp. UBA962
ATTCGCATCCGCCATCGCCGCCACAAACTCATCGCAGGTGACCGCTTGACCATCATGGCGCTTGAAATAAAGATCCATTCCCTTACGGAAGCCATCGCGACCTAATAAGGTTTGATACATGCGCACAACCTCGGCACCCTTCTCATAGATGGTAACCGTGTAGAAGTTATTGATTTCCTGGTACTCATCTGGACGAATGGGATGTGCCATGGGACCAGCATCTTCTGGAAATTGCACTTGGCGCAGTAAGCGCACATCCTCAATGCGCTTGACTGCGCGTCCAGATTCAGTGCCCATTTGATCGGCTGAGAACTCTTGATCTCTAAAAACCGTTAAGCCCTCCTTGAGCGATAACTGAAACCAATCACGGCAGGTCACACGATTACCAGTCCAGTTATGAAAATACTCGTGCGCAACCACACTCTCAATATTGGCGTAATCCCCATCGGTAGCTGTTTGTGCATCAGCCAAGACGAACTTGGTATTAAAAATATTGAGGCCCTTGTTCTCCATCGCGCCCATATTGAAGTCTCCTACGGCCACGATCATGAAGCGCTCTAGATCTAACTCCAAACCAAAACGCTTCTCATCCCAAACCATTGAACTCTTTAAAGATTCCATGGCGTGCTGGGTCTTCTGTAAATCACGCGGCTCTACCCAAATTTGCAGGAGTTTTTGGGCTCCGCTCTGAGATCTCACCGTCTCTTCTAGGCAAATTAATTTGCCCGCTACGAGCGCAAATAGATAAGATGGTTTTGGGAAGGGATCTTCCCAAACGGCTTGATGCCAGCCATCGCCTAAATCGTCGCTCGCGATTAAATTTCCATTGGATAAGAGAACCGGATGATCTTCCTTGCGAGCCCGTAGGGTGACCCGATAACGCGCCATCACATCAGGGCGGTCTAAAAAATAAGTGATCTTACGAAAGCCTTCAGCCTCACATTGGGTAAAGAAATTTCCGCGCGATACATAAAGCCCCATCAGCGAGGTATTTTTTTCAGGGGCGCATGCCGTTTTTATTTCTACCTGAAATTGCTCCTTCCCTTTTTTGGGCAATCCATGAATCACCATACGCTCCGGAGTAATTTCGACATGGCGATGCGCTTGCCCATTGATTCGTAAGCTAATGAACTCCA
>DBCI01000094.1:1169-3789 GCA_002292975.1 Polynucleobacter sp. UBA962
CGAGAGGAATTTCTCCTGCACTTGTTTTGGTGTGAGGACTTGGCACGACCTCAATCACACTCTGAACCAGAGTGCGATGGGCTTGTAACTCAAACTCGAGTTCTACTTGGCCAAATTGATAATCGGGCGCCTTGTAATGCAGACGCAAAAAGCCTTTGCTGGTTTCAGTTCTCATGCCGTAATTTTATTGCGTATCTGTGATGGACGGATCGATCGTACTAAGACCACACGAGGGTAATAAGACCAAGAGCGATAAAAATAAGGGCTGCCACTAGGTGCACAATCCGAATCGGTAAGCGCTTGGTAAATTGTTTACCCAACCAGACTGCGGGGGCATTAGCCAGCATCATCCCCAAAGTGGTTCCAAGCGTCACCGAGAGAACACTCTCATACTTGGCGCCAAGGGCAATTGTGGCGATTTGGGTTTTGTCTCCCATTTCCGCCAAGAAAAATAAGGTGCTGGTCAGTACAAAAATCTGCCAAATGCCCTTAGCCTGCTTGGCATGCTCATCCTCGTCGAGTTTGTCTGGGATCAATAACCATAAACCAATTGCCAAAAACCCAATACCCAAAATCCAACGTAGTAAGTCTGCACTTAGAAAACTAGAAGCCCAATGACCCACATAGGCAGCGCAGGCATGGTTGACGAGGGTTGCCACAAGAATTCCCGACAAAATCGGCCAAGCGTGTTTGGGGTAACGCGCTGCCAGCATCAGCGACAAGAGTTGGGTTTTATCCCCAATTTCCGCGAGTGCAACCACCCCAGTAGAAATAAATAGTCCGTAAAAATCCATATAAATCAGTTATTTAAATAAAAACTATCAATATTTTTAATTAATACAATTTGGCTATCATAGGAAAAAACCCTAAACTTCCACCATCTTAAATTTACTGTTGAAAGCAAAGCCATGACTTTACGCGAAGGTAATCTGGAAGCGCCAACCCGGCATCCCTTAGATTGGACCAATCCTGACTTTTATAACACCGAGAAACTCGAAGCGGAGATGGAACGGGTCTTTGATCTCTGCCATGGCTGCCGTCGTTGCGTTAATTTATGCGGTTCATTTCCAGCTCTTTTTGACTTGGTGGATGCGACCGAAGATGGTGAAGTGGCGGGCGTAGCAAAATCTGACTACAAGCAGGTTGTTGATCAGTGCTACCTCTGTGATGTGTGCTACATGACCAAGTGCCCGTACACACCACCTCATCCCTGGAATATTGATTTTCCTCACTTGATGCTTCGTGCCAAAGCCGTTCAGTTCAAGGAGGGTAAATCAACTCTACGCGATAAATTTTTATCGTCTACGGACACACTTGGACACTTTGCGGGAATCCCAATTGTGACCCAAGCCGTCAATGCTGTGAATAACACAGGGGTTGCCCGCTTAATGATGGAGGGTGCTTTAGGTGTTGATAAAAAAGCTTGGATTCCAGAATACGCAGCAAAGACCTTTCCACAACTAGCACAGGCCTCTGTTGCCCACCCAGTCAAAGACGGTAAGCGCACTCCAGGCAAAGTTGCGATTTATGCAACCTGCTACATCAACTACAACGAACCCGGTATTGGTCAGGACCTCATTAAGATCCTCAATCACAATCAAATCCCATACGCGCTCGTTGATAAAGAGGCTTGCTGTGGCATGCCTAAACTCGAATTAGGCGATTTGGAATCCGTTAAAGAGAATAAAGAAAAAAATATTCCCAAGTTGGCAAAATTAGCCCGCGAGGGTTATGCCATTGTGACGCCCATTCCTTCGTGCACTCTCATGTTCAAGCAAGAGTTGCCCCTCATGTTCCCAGATGATGCTGATGTGCAAGTAGTGAAAGAGGCCATGTGGGACCCCTTTGAATACTTAATCGCCCGTAGTAAGGATGGCTTACTCAATCAGGACTTTAAAGAGGAGTTAGGGCATGTTAGTTATCACGTAGCCTGCCACTCGCGCGTTCAGAACGTTGGCCAGAAAACAGCCGAGGCTCTCAAGCTCATTCCTGGTACCGAAGTGAATGTCGTAGAGCGTTGCTCTGGCCACTCGGGTACTTGGGGTGTCAAGAAAGAATTTCATACGATGGCGATGAAAATTGGTCGACCCGTTTTTAGAAGTATGGCAGAAGAATCTCCCAACTACATTAGCTCAGACTGTCAACTCGCCGGCCATCATATTGCTCAAGGCATGGATGAGCTTGGTCTACCAAAAGTAAGCATGGCACATCCTTTAACCCTAATGGCAAAAGCCTACGGCCTATAAGCGCCATACTGTGAGAATATGATGAATACAACAGGATCAATGAATATGGGAAAAATTACGATCGATAGCTTATTAAGCCTTGAGGCTTATCACAAGGCACGCCCTGAAATGCGCCAGCGCGCGATTGCCGAGCGTAAATTACGCACCGTACATTTAGGCGAACACATCACCCTCATTTTTGAGAATGAGTTCTTGATGCGTTACCAAATCCAAGAGATGTTACGCGTCGAGAAAACCTTCGAAGAGGATGGTATTCAGGATGAGCTAGATGCCTATAACCCAATGGTACCTGGTGGCTCTGATTTCAAAGTGACGATGATGATTGAGTACCCCAATGAGGCCGACCGCAGAGTTGCTCTAAGCAAACTGGTCGG
>DBCI01000103.1 GCA_002292975.1 Polynucleobacter sp. UBA962
GCCTTAAAGAGAATCGACAAGATCATGGCATTGATCCCGACTGACTTACCCGCTCCGGTTGTACCCGCAACCAAACAGTGCGGCATCTTCGCTAAATCTGCCACCGTAGGGCTACCTGAAATGTCTTTCCCTAAGGCCAGCGTGAGAAGTGAGTGATTGTCGTTATAGACCTGCGAACTTAAGATCTCTGAAAGATAAACCGACTGACGACTTGGGTTTGGCAACTCCAAGGCCATACACGTTTTACCAGGAATAGTTTCAACAACCCGCAAACTAACCACGCCCAGTGAGCGTGATAAATCGCGCGAGAGGTTAACAATCTGACTGCCTTTTACTCCGACCGCAGGCTCGATCTCATAGCGGGTCACGACGGGGCCTGGATAGGCTGCAATGACTTTGGCTTGCACACCAAAGTCGTCGAGCTTGCGCTCAATCAAACGCGAGGTGAACTCTAAGGTCTCGGCAGAAATAGTTTCTTTTGCCTCTGGTACAGGGTCCAATAAAGAGAGTGGTGGCAACTCAGAATCAGGGATCTCGACAAAGAGAGGTTGCTGCTTCTCGCGCTCTACTCGCTCGCTCTTCACGATCTTGAGGGGTTGATTGAAGATTTGTACTTTTGGCGCAATCTCCTCACGAATACGCACTTCTTCCACGTGCTCTACCCGCTCAACGGCTGCCTGCTCACCAATTTTGAGGTCTTCTTGTTTCTCCCGTTTCTCCCGCAAACGTCGCAGACCTAACTCGATATAGCGACCCACTTGCTCTGAGAGGCTTAACCACGAGAAATGCAAAAAGAGAGATAAGCCGACAGCCAAACCAAATAACAAAATGAGTGTAGAACCTGTAAAGCCAAAGGCCATTTGCAAGGGGTCGCCAATTACTTCACCCAAAATACCGCCAGGAGGCCTTGGCAGCTCCCATGGCAATGAATGCAAACGGATTGACTCTAGCCCCATGCTACAAGTTAAGGTTAAACCAAATCCTAGCCAGCGGGTCCAAACGGATTCTGGTTTGACACTGGGATCTGGGGGTAGCGGCACACTCCACAACTCACGCCATTGCGTTACAACGCGACGGGCAAATAGAATCACCCACCAAAAGGCCGAGACCCCAAAGATATAGAACATCAAGTCAGCAGCCCAAGCTCCCATTCGCCCCCCAATATTTTTGGGGGTCTCAAAACTGGCGTGCGACCAAGCGGGATCAGATTTGGTGTAAGTCATTAAGACCGCAAAGAGCCCTAGGCAAATTGCGAGCAAAAGCAACCACCGCACCTCGGCTAATAAACGCGACATCTTTCCGGTCCCACCCTGAGGGGGTAAGGTATTTTTGGTTTGTGGGTAGGAGCTACGAGCCATGTTTTTTAGATTGTAAACAAGGTGTGGCGATAGAACTCTATAATTTACCCATGACTTCTACTACTAAACACTCCAAAGTTTTAATTCTGGGCTCAGGCCCTGCTGGCTATACCGCTGCCGTGTATGCTGCCCGTGCCAACCTGAAGCCCACCCTCATTACGGGTCTTGCCCAAGGTGGACAGTTAATGACCACAACCGATGTTGAGAACTGGCCAGCAGACCCCAATGGGGTTCAAGGCCCCGAACTCATGGAGCGGTTTCTAAAGCATGCTGAGCATTTCAATACCGAGATTATTTTTGATCATATTCATACCGCTGCACTCACCGAGAAACCCATTCGCCTCGTTGGCGACTCAGGCACATACACGTGCGACGCGTTAATTATCTCCACGGGAGCCTCTGCCCAATATTTGGGCTTACCGAGCGAAGAGGCTTTTATGGGTCGGGGTGTATCGGGCTGTGCGACCTGTGATGGCTTTTTCTATAAAGGTCAAGATGTCTGCGTTGTCGGTGGTGGTAACACGGCGGTAGAAGAGGCGCTCTATCTCACCGGTATTGCGAAGACAGTCACCGTCATTCATCGTCGAGATAAATTTAGAGCAGAGCCCATCTTAAATGATCGCTTAATGGCTAAAGTTGCTGAGGGCAAAGTAATCCTTAAGCTCCACTCAACCCTAGATGAGGTCTTGGGTGATGAAAAGGGTGTGACTGGGGTGCGCATTAAAAAGCAAGATGGCTCCAAAGAAGATATTGCGGTCTCCGGCGCATTCATTGCAATTGGCCATAAACCCAATACTGATTTATTTACAGGTCAGCTTGATATGAGCAACGGGTACATCAAGACGCATTCCGGTCTTGAGGGCAATGCAACTGCTACCAATATTCCTGGGGTTTTTGCCGCCGGAGATGTGCAAGATCATATCTATCGCCAAGCAATTACCAGCGCTGGCACAGGATGCATGGCAGCGCTAGATGCTCAACGCTATTTAGAAGCATTGGAGTAGTAAAAAGCGACTTACCCAATAAAAAACGCCCAGCGCTGCTGGGCGTTTTGCCATCTAGGAACTTCGTTATCGCATCACTGGCAACAGAGGCACGATGAGAAGCGCCACGATGTTAATGATTTTGATCAGTGGGTTCACTGCAGGTCCTGCGGTGTCTTTGTAAGGATCGCCGACGGTATCACCGGTCACTGCGGCTTTATGAGCCTCAGATCCTTTACCGCCATGATTACCTTCCTCAATGTACTTCTTGGCATTGTCCCAAGCACCGCCACCGGTACACATTGAGATCGCTACAAAGAGTCCGGTAATGATGGTGCCCATCAGTAAACCGCCGAGAGCTGCGGGTCCTAAGAACAAGCCGACCAAGATTGGAACAACCACTGGCAAGAGCGATGGAATGATCATCTCTTTAATTGCCGCCGAGGTAAGCATATCAACTGCCTTGCCGTACTCTGGTTTTGCAGTCCCTTCCATAATGCCGGGGATTTCTCTAAATTGGCGACGCACTTCTTCCACCACTGCGCCCGCACAACGTCCAACTGCTTCCATGGCCATGGCACCGAACAAATAAGGAATCAAGCCGCCAATAAACAGGCCAATGATGACCATATGGTTGGAGAGATCGAATGTTACCTGTTGGCCAATTTTCTCTAAGGCATGGGTGTAGTCCGCAAAGAGCACTAAGGACGCGAGGCCGGCTGAACCAATCGCGTAGCCTTTGGTCACCGCCTTGGTGGTATTACCCACCGCATCTAATGGATCCGTAATATCGCGTACCGAGTCTGGCATGCCAGCCATCTCGGCAATACCGCCAGCATTATCAGTGATCGGGCCGTATGCATCAAGCGCCACCACAATGCCCGCTAACGAGAGCATGGCGGTCGCAGCAATCGCAATGCCATATAAACCAGCTAAGTAATAGGATGCGTAGATTGCAATACAGACAAAGATGACTGGATACGCAGTTGAACGCATCGATACACCTAAGCCTGCAATGATATTAGTACCGTGACCCTTGGTAGAGGCTTCGGCAATATGCTTGACGGGCTTGTAATCTGTGCCGGTGTAGTACTCGGTGATCCAAACTAAACCCGCGGTTAAGAGTAAGCCAACAATAGAGGAAGCGAACAAACGCCACTGACTTCCTTGAATACCAAGCGCATCATCTGGAACAATTAAATTGGTGGCGAAGTAGAAACCAATTAAAGAGATCACCCCAGAAATAATCAGCCCCTTGTAGAGGGCTGGCATGACGTTTTTCATACCTGGGGATGCTTTAACAAAAGAACAGCCGATGATAGAAGCAATAATCGAGATGCCACCTAATACAAGCGGGTAAATGACTGCGGCCACTGGTGCACCCACGACCATCAAAGCACCCAAGACCATGGTCGCAATTAATGTCACCGCATAGGTCTCGAATAGGTCTGCTGCCATACCGGCGCAATCACCAACGTTGTCACCAACGTTATCCGCAATCACGGCTGGATTGCGGGGATCATCCTCTGGAATACCAGCTTCGACCTTACCAACGAGGTCGGCACCAACGTCTGCCCCTTTAGTAAAAATACCACCGCCTAGACGCGCAAAAATCGAGATCAATGAAGAACCAAACGCTAAACCGATTAAGGGGTGTAAG
>DBCI01000104.1:0-1372 GCA_002292975.1 Polynucleobacter sp. UBA962
TCATGGATATGGCTACCAGTGGCCTTGATATGGCTAGTTCACCACGTGATGGGAGCAAAACGCTAGAAAGTCACCGCAATCTCATTCCATCGATATAATTTTGTCATGAGCTACCAATACCACTTATTTTTTTGTTTGAATGATCGTAGTAACGGAGATGATTGCTGTGCTCGGCACAACGCCCAAACCCTTTTTGACTTTGCTAAGAAACGAGTGAAAGAATTGGGTCTAAACGGTGCCGGTCAGGTTCGTGTTAATAAGGCTGGCTGCCTTGACCATTGTGCTAATGGACCCGTGATGGTGATTTACCCGCAAGGCACGTGGTATTCCATGATTGATAACGAGGATGTTGAGGAAATTATTCAATCTCATTTGGTGCAGGGTAAGCCCGTTGAACGCCTATTGATTTAAGCAGAGTGTGAGCATACAAAATGCTCCAATGCATCTATGAACAGTCGTACTCACCAAATTACTATTGCTGGCCCAGTGGGCTTCATTGAGTTATCGATTGATTTACCCGATGCGCTTCAAGCAGACCCAAATTTTGCGGTACGTGGCTTGGCCCTCATTGCTCACCCCCATCCATTACTGGGCGGTACGAAGGATAATAAGGTTGTGCAAACCTTGGCACGAACATTTAATCAGCTTGATTATATTAGTGTGCGCCCAAATTTTAGGGGAGTAGGCCTATCAGCTGGTGTTCATGATGAGGGCCGTGGAGAGTTGAGCGATCTTCTATTAATTAGTGATTGGATGCGTACTCCGCAATCGTGGTTACCTCACATCAATCATGCGAGTGAGCAAGCGTGGGTCAGCAAGGTGAATCAATTACCGCTCGTGGTAGCTGGCTTCTCATTTGGAAGTTATGTTGGTAGTCACCTAGTCAATCAACTGAGTGAGCTTGGTAAACCCGTTGAGCGTTTTGTGATGGTTGGTAGTGCTGCTGGTAAATGGAAGCTAGCAGACTCCGTACCTGCCGATACAATTGTGATTCATGGTGAGACCGATGAGACGATTCCACTATTAGCTGTATTCGATTGGGCAAGACCGCAAGAGTTAACAGTGCATGTTGTCCCTGGCGCAGACCATTTCTTTCATCGCAAATTACATTGCATTCGCAACATAATTCTGTCACATTGGTTGGGTCAAGCCCCACACTAACTGAATGATGAGCTCAAAAGAAACAGAATCTTTAATTCAGTATCCCTGCGATTTTCCTATTAAGGTGATGGGGAAAGCTAGCCCAGAGTTTTTACCTGCCATAGTGCATATTGCAAAACAGTTTGATGTGGGGTTCAATGAAGAAAGTATGGAACAACGCCCATCGCGTGACGGTAATTATTTAGGCCTTACGATTACAGTGCATGTTCAT
>DBCI01000104.1:1554-5507 GCA_002292975.1 Polynucleobacter sp. UBA962
CTACCTACTACTCCGGATGAGCTTTGGATTTTGCAACACCCCCCTGTGTTCACACTTGGACTTGCGGGAAATGCGGCTAATCTTCATCAACCGGTGAAGCACATTCGCTTGATCGAGGTTGATCGGGGTGGTGAAATTACCTATCATGGACCTGGTCAAATTATTATTTATTTGCTCTTAGATTTAAAGCGTAAAAAGCTTTTTGTCAAAGAATTGGTTCGTGCAATTGAACAATCGGTCATCGATACCTTAACTAAGTATGGGGTACTGGCAGAACGTAAGCCAGGAGCCCCAGGAATTTATATTGCAAAGCAAAATCAGACCAGCCCCTATGAGGGTGCCAAGATTGCAGCACTTGGTTTAAAAATTACCAAGCAATGCAGTTATCATGGCTTAGCTCTCAATGTAGCGATGGATATGAGACCTTTTGACGCAATCCACCCTTGTGGTTATGAGGGTTTGCAGACCATTGATATGAAAACTCTTGGAATCGGCGAGAATATTGACTTAGTCGCTACGTGTTTAGTAGACCATTTAAAAAGGCAATTGCATCTTGTACCCGTATGATGAGTGATCCCAAAAAAGAATACGACCCGCTACAAAAACAAAAGTCAGCCGACAAGACCGCGCGCATTCCAATCAAAATTGTTCCTCTGGCGGAGATTCTTAAAAAGCCTGATTGGATTCGGGTCAAGGCTGCATCTAGTAGCTCTCGATTTACAGAGATTAAAAAAATCTTGCGTGAGAACCAGCTCGTGACTGTTTGTGAAGAAGCCAGTTGCCCAAATATTGGGGAATGCTTTGGTAAAGGTACGGCCACTTTTATGATCATGGGCGATAAGTGCACTAGGCGCTGCCCATTTTGTGATGTTGGGCACGGCCGACCGGATCCTTTGGATGCAAAAGAGCCGGCCAATTTAGCTAAAACCATCGCGGCATTAAAACTTTCGTATGTTGTTATCACAAGCGTCGACCGCGATGATTTACGTGATGGCGGCGCACAACATTTTGTGGATTGTATTACTCAGACCAAGAAACTCTCGCCCGCAACCCGGGTTGAAGTACTGGTTCCTGATTTTAGGGGGCGTCTAGAAAAAGCGCTAGACGTTTTTGCCAGTCATCCACTAGGTTTACCCGATGTCATGAACCATAATCTGGAGACTGTGCCCCGCCTCTACAAGCAGGCTCGACCCGGATCGGATTACACGCATTCATTAAAGTTACTCAAAGACTTCAAGCAGCGTTTTCCCAACATACCCACAAAAAGTGGCTTGATGGTTGGGTTGGGTGAGACCGATGCAGAGATTTTGGAGGTAATGCGCGATATGCGTGAGCATGACATTGACATGCTCACGATTGGTCAGTATCTATCTCCCTCTAATCACCATCTTCCTGTCTTGCGTTATGTGCATCCAGACGTCTTTAAAGAGTTTGAAGAAAAAGCGTATCAAATGGGATTTAGTCATGCCGCCGTTGGTGCAATGGTGCGCTCTAGTTACCATGCCGATCAACAAGCGCATGAGGCTGGTGTTGTTTAGGTCTAGTCATCAGCTACGTACCCTAGCCCTTTGTATCTGCCTGGTATTTGCTTTGCCAGCATGCAGTCCTAAACTAGATTGGCGGACCATCAAAAACGACTCTCTTAATTACGCAGCTCTCTTTCCCGGCAAGCCACAATTAATCGACCGCACTCTGAGCTATCAAAATAGTCAGCTCAAACAGTCTCTTCAATTTGTCAAAGTGGATGATGATATCTTTGCTGTGCTAACCACTGAGATCCCGGTAGCCCTTGCAAATGAGCTTGTGGCGATCGAGACTTTATTAAAAAATACTATTTTGCAGCAGTCGATATTGCCTAATCAAAGTACGCCCTCTGCATTTAATCGAGTGAAAGAAAGCAGTCTTAAGACCGGCCCGACCGGTCAACAGAAACAAGCAAGTCAAGATTTTTTTTTAGATCTACCTCAAGCTAAACGGGTCATGCGGATTCGTTGGATTGCGCGACCTATCACTGATGGGGGACTTTATCTTTATCAAGTTAGCGTAGTGCGGGCACAATCGACCCCGAATTCCAAATTAAGCTTAGAGTCTGTATTGGAGCAAGAGAGCATCAATATTTTCTTTGATGAGTTTCGACCTAATTAATACGAATGAGTAAAGCGCATTACTCGCACTGGTATCGACAGCCAGATCAACACTTAGCTCTACCATTGCAGGGCACATTTGCCTTGCGGGTCTTTCTGTGTTTTGCGTTTGCCTACTTTATGTCTTACGCATTTAGAACGATTAATGTGGTTATTGCCCCTGATCTCGTTAAAGACCTAGGATTAAACAACGCAGATTTAGGCCTACTTTCCTCTGCCTACTTTATTGGTTTTGGTGCCACACAAATCCCATTGGGATTGGCATTGGACCGTTTTGGCCCTCGCATTACAGAGGCGTGGGTCATGATTCTAGCGGTCATTGGTGCACTCATTTTTGCAATTGCAGAAGATTTCACAACACTGGTGATGGCTAGAGTGCTGATTGGCATGGGTGTATCAGCCTGCTTAATGGCTGCATTTTCTGGCTTTCGAGCTTGGTATGCGCCCTCACAACAGGGACAACTAGCCTCTGCAATGTTGGTGTGTGGAACGAGTGGTGCGCTAGCAAGTACTTGGCCTGTTCATTTAGTAACCCCTTACATCGGTTGGCGAGGTGTATTTTTAGTGATGGCAGCCTTATCATTTTTGGCCATTCTGATATTGTATTTTGGTTTGCCGGTCAAAAAATCTGCGCTAACAGATAAGCCAATACAGTCAACATCCGCAACCTTATCGTGGCAAAGTTATAGTCCAATTTTGACCAATTCATTTTTCTGGCGCATTCTGCCATTAGGAACATTTTGCTATGGCGGCTTTATTGCTGTGCAGACACTTTGGTTTGGGCCTTGGTTAATTGAAGTGATGGATTACCCCGCTACAACTGCGGCACAAATAGTATTTGGATTCAACGTTGTTCTACTACTCGCCTATCTTTTTAATACATGGGTCCTGCCGAAGTTAGCAAGACGAGGCATTGATACGATGCGTTATATGACCTGGACGGTAGGAATGTCGATGATCATGCAGGCAGGCGCATATTTTTGGCAGACATCGCTTGTGTGGGTTTGGTGGTATTTATTTGCGATTACCTGTGCTTCATTTGTGCTGGCACAAAGCATCATTGTGCTGTACTTCCCGAAGCATTACTCAGGTCGCGTCAGCACAAGCTATAACCTCACTCTATTTATTGGGGCATTTATTGTTCAGTGGGGAATTGGGCATATGCTCGACTTAGGAATTGCTTTAGGCTGGAATAAAACAAGCGCCTACGATTTAGCCTTGGCAGTATTTTTAGTAATTCAGATCTTAGGATTTATTTGGTTTCTTATAGCCCCACGCTATTTTCCAATGGCTGTTTTTCATGATGATGAAAAACACGACGAGCTAAGCATTAAGCCAACAAATTAAGACTTTTTCTCTAAGGCCGTAACTTTTGCTTCAAGCGCCTCTAGCTTTTCACGGGTTTTAGCCAAGACCCGTGACTGAAGATCAAACTCCTCACGAGTGACCAAGTCCATTTTCTGGAACCCTTGATTCATCATCGCCCGCACATTTTTCTCAATATCTTTGGCTGGTGAATTGCGAATGGCTTCACCTATTTTGCTTTGCATATCCACCGCGATGGTCTGCATTTGCTCGAATAGTTGACTGGGTTTTTGCATCCCTAAATTGTAGGGCGATTGAGCAGATGCTGCATGCACAACGATAGTGCATAAAGATCCAAATCAAGATGCATTCATTTGGTGCAAATTCCTGATAAAGCACGTATTTTCCCCAAGTTGAACCATCATTAGACTATCAACAATCCTCAAAAATCACTTAACTAATTGATTTAATTGGATATTAATACTGCTGGCACACTTATTGCAT
>DBCI01000019.1 GCA_002292975.1 Polynucleobacter sp. UBA962
ACTATCGATCCGCTCCCACATCCAGGAGCTGGCTTGCTGCATGCGCCTCTCTTGCAGATGACCATTGCCGGTCTCCAGGTTCTGAAAACGCTTTACTTCGCCCCACAACTCCTCAATGCCATGCCCTAACAATGCACTCATGCGCAAGACCGTGGGGTGCCACTCCTCCTTCACATGGGTGGCATGATCGGGGTTCCCCTGAAATCCCATTAAACGCAGTGAGCTTGAAATAAAGGCTTGAGCACGGGTTGCGGCGTCGGGATCAATATCTGCTTTATTTATCACGATGAGATCCGCAATCTCCATCACCCCTTTTTTAATCGCCTGCAGGTCATCACCAGCATTCGGTAATTGCAACAACATGAACAAATCGGTCATGCCTGCAACCGCAATCTCGCTTTGGCCAACTCCTACGGTCTCCACAATGACTACATCGTGCCCAGCAGCTTCTGCTAAAAGCATCACCTCACGCGTACGCTCTGCGACACCACCGAGTGTTCCGGATGAAGGACTGGGACGAATGAATGCGTTCTCGTTCACAGAGAGAAGCTCCATGCGGGTCTTATCGCCCAAGATGGATCCGCCGGATAAGCTCGATGAAGGATCAATCGCCAAGACTGCTACCCGATGACCTTGTTTAATTAAGTAGAGGCCAAGGTTCTCGATTAGAGTTGATTTGCCCACACCCGGTACTCCAGAGATTCCCAAACGAAATGATTTGCCTGTGTGAGGCAAGATCGTATTGAGCAATGCATCAGCACGCTCACGATGGTCGGTGCGGGTGGACTCTAAAAGAGTAATCGCTTTAGCAAGTGCACGGCGCTGCGCTGGGCACGGTTTACCCAATAAGGCAGCAATCAATTGCTCATCGGTTTGATCGGCGGGCATGGATTAGGTTTGGTGCTTTCGGATTTGTTCTAAAACATCTTTAGCGGATGCCGGTATGGGTGTGCCTGGTCCATAAATCCCTTTGACCCCTGACTCATACAAGAACTCATAATCCTGCCGCGGTATTACACCGCCCACAAAGACGATGATGTCATCGGCACCTTGCTTGCGTAACTCCTGAATAATCGCTGGCACCAGTGTTTTATGTCCAGCCGCCAAGGTCGAGATACCGAGTGCATGCACATCGTTCTCAATTGCTTGGCGCGCACACTCTTCGGGTGTTTGGAACAAGGGTCCCATATCCACATCGAAGCCCAGATCTGCAAAAGCGGTTGCTACTACTTTTGCACCACGGTCATGACCGTCTTGGCCTAGTTTGGCAATCATCACGCGGGGGCGCCGCCCATATTGTTTTGCAAACTCGGCGATCTCGCCTTTGAGCTTCTCCCAACCCTCTGCACTATCGTATGCGGCTGCGTACACTCCGGTCACCTTTTGCGTATCGGCACGGTGGCGGCCATAAACGTTCTCCAAAGCATCCGACACCTCGCCCACCGTTGCGCGTAAACGGATTGCTTTGATCGCTAGATCTAATAAATTACCTGTGTTCTGTTCGGCCGCTTGAGATAGTGCAGCGAGTGCTTCCTGTATTTTTTTAGGATCGCGTTTCGCTTTAATCGATTTCAGGCGAGCGATCTGGTTATCGCGTACCTTATCGTTGTCGATCACCAAAACATCCACCAAACTCTCTTCCTGTAGTTTGTATTTATTGACGCCAACAATGACATCCGTCCCAGAATCAATCTTGGCTTGCTTTTGGGCAGCAGCGGCTTCGATCTTCAACTTAGCCCAGCCACTCTCAACCGCTTTGGTCATGCCGCCCATGGCATCAACTTCGGCAATAATCTCCCAAGCCGCATCGGCCATCTCTTGGGTTAATTTCTCCATCATGTAAGAACCCGCCCAAGGATCCACCACGCTCGTAATGTGAGTCTCCTCTTGCAAAATTAATTGGGTATTTCGGGCAATGCGCGATGAGGTCTCCGATGGCAAGGCAATCGCTTCGTCAAAGGAGTTGGTATGTAAGGATTGGGTTCCACCAAATATCGCGGCCATTGCCTCCACAGTAGTGCGCACAATATTGTTATACGGGTCTTGCTCGGTCAAGGACCATCCAGAAGTTTGGCAATGCGTTCGCAGCATCGATGACTTGGGGTTCTTGGGCTTGAACTCGCTCATGATGCGCCACCACAACATCCGTGCTGCACGTAATTTAGCTACCTCGAGATAAAAGTTCATGCCGATTGCAAAAAAGAATGAAAGGCGGCCAGCAAACGCATCCACATCAAGACCTTTTGCTAACGCGGTCTTGACATACTCCTTACCATCGGCCAGAGTGAATGCAAGTTCGAGTGCTTGATTAGCGCCCGCCTCTTGCATGTGATAACCCGAGATGGAGATCGAGTTAAACTTAGGCATGTTCTTGGCGGTGTACTCAATGATGTCGCCAACGATGCGCATCGAAGGTGCGGGTGGGTAGATATAGGTATTGCGCACCATGAACTCTTTCAGAATATCGTTCTGAATCGTGCCGCTTAATTGGGCTTGCGTGACACCCTGCTCTTCACCGGCCACAATGTAACCAGCAAGCACAGGGAGAACGGCACCGTTCATGGTCATTGAGACCGAGACCTTGTTGAGTGGAATGCCATCAAACAATATCTTCATGTCTTCCACTGAATCAATAGCCACACCTGCCTTACCGACATCACCCACAACCCGAGGATGATCCGAGTCGTAGCCACGATGTGTGGCGAGGTCAAATGCTACTGATACGCCTTGCCCACCACCTTCTAAGGCTTTGCGATAAAAGAGATTGGACTCTTCCGCGGTGGAGAACCCCGCGTATTGACGAATGGTCCAGGGACGAACGGAATACATGGTTGCCTGCGGGCCCCGTAGATAAGGCTCAAATCCTGGGAGACTATTGGTATAGGGAACTCCAGCCAAATCAGCTTGGGTATACAAGGCCTTTAAATGGATCCCATCCGGGGTCTCCCAGCCGAGGCCATCGACATTGCCGTTTGGGGCTGATTTGCTGGCAGCTTCTTGCCAAGCCTCCTGATTGGGGGCTGGGGCATCTGGCCAGACTGCTTTAGCCTTTTGGGGTTTTTGACTCATGTGCTTTCCATCAATGGGTAGGAATACTCGTATTTTGCTTGACTTTAATCTATTTGTCTATAGAATTGGATACATAATTATGAATTCAGAATATTGATCATTTTAGATAAAAATGTTTACAAACAGTCACTTAAGAAATAACGATGAGTAAGATCCTCGCATCTAGACCCCTCTATGAAGAGGTGGCAGACCAGCTGCGGGTGCGGATCTTTGCCCATGAACTGGCCCCCGGCACTTGGATTGACGAACAAACTTTGGCTAAAGAGTTTGGTATTAGCCGCACTCCCCTGCGTGAGGCTATTAAGGTCTTGGCTGCTGAAGGCCTCATCACCATGAAACTACGCCGGGGTGCTTATGTCACCGAGGTTAATCGGGGTGATTTAGAGCAAATATTTACGATCCTCTCCCTATTGGAAGGTGAGGCCGCCAAAGAGGCTGCCAGCAAAGCGAAGGAGAGAGATCTCAATGACTTGGATGACATGCACTTGCGTTTAGAGAAGGCTGCGGC
>DBCI01000060.1:0-9698 GCA_002292975.1 Polynucleobacter sp. UBA962
GTCGTTGCGAAGATTTTGGCGTAAGAAAGATTTAGGGGCGTAGCTCAATTGGCAGAGCGTTGGTCTCCAAAACCAAAGGTTGGGGGTTCGATGCCCTCCGCCCCTGCCAGCATTTTTTTGTAAGAAGATTGGTACATGTCACAACAAACTATTGAAAACTCGGAACAGAAATCTAGCTGGGTAAGCTTGCTTGCTGTGGCAATTGTGATCGGTGCGTTAGTTGTTTATTACACACTGATCGATCAGGCATATTGGGTTCGCCTCGGTGCGTTATTTGGCGGTATCATTTTGGCCATAATCATCGTTGCCTTGTCCGCAGATGGTCGGCGCTTTATTGCCTATAGTAAAGATTCTTTAGTAGAGGTAAAGAAGGTTGTCTGGCCCACTCGTAAAGAATCGACCAGGATGACTTTGGTAGTTTTTGGTTTTGTGGTCATCATGGCCCTATTTTTATGGCTAGTCGACAAATTGGTCGAATGGTTAGTGTTCTCGATCTTTTTAGGCTGGAAGTGAGTAATCATGGTTGATGCAGATATGGTTTCCAACCCACAAGCTACTGGCAATATGCGCTGGTATGTAATCCACGCCTATTCGGGTATGGAAAAAAGCGTAAAAAAGGGACTTGAAGAACGCATCGCTCGGTCTGAAATGGCCGATAAGTTTGGTCGAATTTTGGTTCCATCTGAGGAAGTGGTTGAGATTAAGTCTGGTCAAAAGTCTGTTTCAGAAAGACGTTTTTTCCCAGGATATGTCCTTATAGAGATGGAAATGACCGATGAGACCTGGCATTTGGTTAAAAACACCCCCAAAGTAACTGGTTTTGTAGGCGGCGTACGCAATCGTCCTTCCCCGATTTCAACTGCAGAGGTCAGTAAAATCATGGATCAGATGCAGGCGGGGGTTGATAAACCGAAGCCCAAGACCCTCTTTGAGGTGGGTGAGATGGTTCGCGTGAAGGAAGGCCCTTTTACAGACTTCAATGGCAACGTTGAGGAAGTCAACTATGAGAAGTCAAAAATACGCGTTTCTGTTACAATTTTCGGTCGCGGTACGCCAGTTGAGCTTGAGTTTGGCCAAGTGGAGAAAATGTAAGGATTTGAAGTTTTAAGTGGTTAAAGAGGAGCGGAGCTAGATAACGCCAATTCTAGTGAAGCGTTTACTCAACGGCGGTTAGCTCAATAGACTAACGCGCTTTTTTGGAGCAAGTATGGCAAAGAAAATTATTGGCTTTATCAAGCTGCAGATACCTGCTGGTAAAGCAAATCCCTCACCACCCGTTGGTCCTGCACTTGGACAGCGCGGCTTAAATATTATGGAATTCTGTAAGGCGTTTAATGCTCAAACTCAGAGCATGGAACCTGGTCTACCGATTCCGGTTGTCATTACAGCGTTTGCCGATAAGAGTTTCACTTTTGTGATGAAGACTCCGCCCGCAACGATATTGATCAAGAAGGCAGCCAAAATTGATAAAGGCTCGCCACGTCCCCATACTGATAAGGTAGGCAAAATTACTCGTGCACAAGCCGAAGAGATTGCTAAGTTAAAAATGCCTGATCTGACGGCTGCTGATTTAGACGCTGCAGTTAGAACCGTTGCTGGTAGCGCCCGCTCGATGGGCATCACTGTGGAAGGGGTCTAAGCATGCCTAAGATATCTAAACGCGTGAAAACAATTCAGTCCAAAGTGGATCGTAATAAATTTTATCCATTAGACGACGCATTGGTTCTTGTAAAAGAATGCGCAACTGCTAAGTTTGATGAGTCCATTGATGTTGCAGTTCAGCTTGGTATTGATGCAAAGAAATCCGATCAGGTGGTTCGTGGCGCAGTTGTTTTGCCTGCGGGTACTGGTAAGCATGTTCGTGTTGCCGTGTTTGCGCAAGGCGAAAAGGCTGAGCAAGCGAAAGCTGCTGGTGCAGAAATTGTTGGTATGGAAGATTTAGCTGAGCAGATCAAAGGCGGCACAATTAATTTTGATATTTTGATTGCATCGCCTGACACCATGAAGATTGTAGGAACTCTGGGGCAAGTATTAGGGCCACGAGGTTTGATGCCTAATCCTAAGGTTGGTACCGTGACTCCTGATGTAGTCACAGCCATTAAGAATGCAAAGGCTGGTCAAGTGCAGTTCCGTGTCGACAAGGCAGGAATTGTGCATGCATCGATTGGCCGTCGTTCATTTGAGCCAACCGCATTGAAAACAAATCTCTTGGCATTGCTTGATGCATTGAACAAAGCCAAGCCAAGCGCATCAAAAGGAATTTATTTAAAGAAGATCGCAGTCAGCAGCACCATGGGTGCTGGTGTACGGATCGACCAAGCTTCACTGCAAGCGGCGTAAGCCGGTAGTAAAAAGAACTTTGGGTCGAGCGCCTTGGCACTCGAACATCAAAGACCGTTGGTGAACAAAGCGTTGTTAGCAGAGTTCTTAATGATTACGAAAGTAATGACCAGCGTAGATGGCGACCCTGTCAGGATATTTCGGGAGCATCCCGTGATAAACGAATCAGACGCTGGTGTGTAACCCCGGTTGGCAACAATCGGATTATGAAGGAGTTAAACCGTGCCTTTGAATGTTGAAGACAAAAAAGCAATTGTGGCTGATGTCGGCGCTCAATTGGCTGCGGCTCAAACAGTTGTTCTAGCTGAGTATCGCGGTATACCCGTGGGTCAGCTCACTGCTTTGCGTGCCAGTGCACGTTCGCAGGGTGTGTATCTTCGTGTTTTGAAGAACACTCTTGCGCGACGCGCAGCGCAAGGTACACCGTTTGAGCAACTTGGCGACTCGATGGTTGGTCCATTGATTTACGGAATTTCTGCTGACCCCGTTGCTTCGGCAAAGGTGCTTCATCAGTTTTCTAAAGGACAAGATCAGCTAGTCATTAAGGCAGGCTTTTATAACGGCAAAGTACTTGATGTTAATGCGGTTAAGGCATTGGCAACTATTCCGTCACGCGATGAATTGCTCTCGATGTTATTGGGAGTAATGAAGGCGCCTGTGTCGGCAATGGCCCGTGTTCTTGGCGCAGTGGCAGAGCAAAAAGCAAGCGGTGCACCAGCAGCTGCTGTTGCCCCCGTTGCCCCAGAGCCTGCCGCTGAGCCAGCCCCAGAAGCTAGTGCTACGCCCGAGCAAGACAACCCAACTCCTGCTGCGTAAGTGAGCACAGGATTAATTAATACAGTTTTAGGAGCTAAAAATGGCAATTACCAAAGATGAAATTATTGAAGCAGTAGGCAATATGTCTGTAATGGATTTGAATGATCTCGTGAAGGCATTCGAAGAGAAGTTTGGCGTATCCGCAGCAGCAATGGCTGTTGCTGGTCCTGCAGGCGGTGGCGCGGGAGCGGCTGCTGTAGAAGAAAAAACCGAGTTCACAGTGAACTTGCTCGAAGCTGGAGCTAACAAAGTTGGTGTGATTAAAGCGGTTCGCGAAATCACTGGTCTTGGTTTGAAAGAAGCTAAAGACTTAGTCGATGGCGCACCAAAACCAATCAAAGAAGCTGTAGATAAGAAGACTGCTGAAGAAGCTAAGAAAAAGCTTGAAGACGCAGGCGCTAAAGCCGAAATGAAGTAATTGAGATAAAGAGGGCTTTTGGCCCTCTCTCGGTTTGATCCTCAGTGGTCAAACCAGATCTCATATTTACTTTTACTTTGTAATTCTGAAATCTGGTTTGCCTTCTGATACGACTGCAGAAGACAAGTTTGGTCGGGCATAACAATACGCATTGTTCTGCTGTCCGCCAGTGGTTGGTAGAGGCCAACCGCCAAATCTTTGCTCAGTCGCTGCCATCGGAGATGAAATGAACTATAGCTTCACCGAACGCAAGCGCATCCGTAAGAGTTTTGCTAAGCGACCCAATAATCACCAGGTTCCATACCTGCTTACAACCCAGCTCGAGTCCTACGCTAAATTTTTGCAGGCCGATAAACCTGCAACTGCAAGAGCGAATGAAGGACTTCAGTCTGCATTTACGTCGATATTCCCGATCGTGTCCAATAATGGATATGCACGCATGGAGTATGTTTCTTATCAGTTATCGCCTCCCCCATTTGACGTTAAAGAATGTCAACAGCGTGGCCTGACCTTCCATTCCGCTTTGCGCGCCAAAGTTCGCTTGATCATTAATGATCGTGAAGCGCCCCAAAAGGTCAAAGAGGTTAAAGAACAAGAAGTGTATATGGGCGAGATTCCGCTCATGACCGATACTGGCTCATTTGTAATTAATGGTACAGAGCGCGTCATCGTGTCACAGCTGCATCGTTCGCCCGGTGTATTTTTTGAGCACGATAAAGGCAAGACCCATAGCTCCGGCAAGCTCTTGTTCTCGGCTCGTATTATTCCGTACCGTGGCTCATGGCTCGATTTTGAGTTTGATCCTAAAGATATTTTGTATTTCCGGGTAGACCGTCGTCGTAAGATGCCCGTTACGATTTTGCTCAAGGCAATTGGTTTAAACAATGAGCAAATTTTGGCGAACTTCTTTAACTTCGATCATTTCACCTTATCGCAAGCTGGCGCATCGATGGAGTTTGTTCCTGAGCGTTTGCGGGGAGAGGTAGCACGCTTTGACATCCTCGATAAGAATGGTGTCGTTGTGATTCAAAAAGATAAGCGCATTAATGCAAAGCACATTCGTGAGCTCGAGGCTGCTAAGACCAAGATCATTACAGTTCCAGACGACTCCTTAATTGGGCGCGTGATTGCTAAAAACATTGTTGATCCTGATTCTGGTGAAGTATTGGCTAGTGCGAATGATGAGATCACCGAAGAGTTGTTAGAGAATTTGCGCGAGAGCGGTATTAAGCAATTTGAAACGATTTACACCAATGATTTGGATTGCGGAGCTTACATTTCACAAACCTTGCGTGTGGATGAGACTGCAGATCAAATGGCTGCCCGTATCGCCATTTATCGCATGATGCGCCCCGGTGAGCCGCCTACCGAAGATGCGGTAGAGGCTTTGTTTCAGCGCCTGTTCTATAGCGAAGATTCATATGACTTATCACGTGTAGGTCGAATGAAAGTAAATAGTCGCCTAGGCCGTATAGAAATGGAAGGCGCTATGGTGCTCTCAAATGAGGACATCATGGATACCATCAAGATTTTGGTAGATCTGAGAAATGGCAAAGGCGAGGTTGATGATATTGATCACCTTGGCAATCGTCGCGTACGTTGTGTTGGTGAGTTAGCCGAGAATCAGTTCCGTGCTGGCTTATCGCGCGTAGAACGCGCAGTTAAAGAACGTTTGGGCCAGGCCGAGACTGAGAATCTCATGCCCCATGACTTGATTAATAGCAAACCAATTTCCTCTGCTATTCGGGAGTTCTTTGGTTCGTCTCAGTTGTCGCAGTTTATGGATCAAACAAATCCTTTATCTGAAATTACACATAAGCGTCGTATTTCAGCATTAGGACCAGGCGGACTCACGCGTGAACGCGCAGGCTTTGAGGTACGTGACGTGCACCCGACTCATTACGGACGTGTTTGCCCAATCGAGACCCCAGAGGGTCCGAACATTGGTTTGATTAACTCTCTCGCATTGTTTGCAAGATTGAACGAACATGGGTTCCTAGAGACCCCATATCGCAAAGTGAGCAATGGGAAGGTAACCGAGCAAGTGGAGTATTTATCGGCGATTGAAGAGGCTAAGTACACTATTGCTCAAGCGAATGCCACCATTGATAAGAATGGTAAGTTAGCCGATGAGTTGGTATCTTCGCGTCAAGCGGGCGAGACCATGATGGTTGGTCCCGAGCGTATCGATTACATTGACGTTGCGCCTAGCCAGATTGTTTCTGCTGCAGCATCGCTCGTACCTTTCTTGGAGCACGATGATGCAAATCGCGCCTTGATGGGTGCAAACATGCAACGTCAGGCAGTGCCCTGCTTGCGTCCTGATAAACCATTGGTAGGTACTGGATTAGAGCGTATTGTTGCTTTGGATTCTGGAACAGTGGTGATGGCTACGCGCGGCGGTGTGGTTGATTATGTTGATGCGAACCGTATTGTGATTCGTGTGAATGATGATGAAACTGCTGCTGGTGAAGTGGGTGTCGATATTTATAATCTCACCAAATACACTCGCTCAAACCAGAACACCAATATTAATCAGCGGCCTATCGTTCAGGTCGGTGACCATGTGAAACGCGGTGATGTCGTTGCAGATGGCGCCTCAACTGATCTGGGTGAGCTGGCATTGGGTCAAAATATGACTGTGGCCTTTATGCCATGGAATGGCTATAACTTCGAAGACTCTATTTTGATTTCTGAGAAGGTGGTAGCGGATGATCGTTACACCTCCATTCATATTGAGGAGTTATCGGTTGTTGCGCGTGATACCAAATTGGGTTCCGAAGAAATCTCGCGCGACATCTCCAATTTGGCAGAGTCCCAACTAGCCCGTCTAGACGAAAGCGGTATTGTGTATATCGGCGCTGAGGTTGAGGCTGGAGACGTTTTGGTTGGTAAGGTAACACCTAAAGGTGAAACAACCTTAACCCCAGAAGAGAAATTATTGCGCGCCATCTTCGGTGAAAAGGCATCGGATGTTAAAGATACATCCTTGCGGGTTCCATCTGGAATGAGCGGTACGGTGATTGATGTTCAGGTCTTTACTCGTGAAGGCATTGAGCGCGATGCGCGTGCACAAGCAATTATTGCTGAAGAGTTACAGCGTTATCGTCTTGATCTTAATGATCAGTTACGTATTGTCGAGGGAGACGCTTTTGATCGTTTACAAAAGCTCTTGATCAATAAGACCGCAAATGGTGGCCCAAAGAAATTAGCCAAAGGTAGCAAGATTACGAAAGAGTATCTCTTAGAGCTTGATCGTTATCACTGGTTTGATATTCGTCCTGCCGATGAGGATGTTGCAACTCAGGTAGAGGCTATCAAGACCTCAATCGAAGCGAAGCGCAAGCAATTTGATGCAGCGTTTGAAGAGAAGCGTAAGAAATTAACTCAGGGCGATGAGTTGCCGCCAGGTGTGACCAAAATGGTGAAAGTGTATTTGGCGGTGAAGCGCCGCTTACAACCAGGCGACAAAATGGCAGGACGTCATGGCAATAAGGGCGTGGTATCTAAAATCGTTCCGGTTGAAGATATGCCTTACATGGCTGATGGCCGTGCGGTCGATATTGTGCTTAACCCCTTGGGCGTGCCATCCCGCATGAACGTCGGACAGATCTTGGAGACCCATTTAGGATGGGCTGCTCAAGGCATCGGTAAGCGCATTGAAGCGATGCTCAAAGAGCAAGCCAAGATTGCTGATTTAAGAAAGTTTTTAAAGACCCTTTATAACGAAACTGGTCGTCAAGAGAATATCGATGAGTTTGGTGATGATCAGGTTCTTGAGTTAGCGGGTAACCTAAGGGGCGGCTTGCCGTTTGCAACCCCGGTCTTTGATGGTGCAACTGAGCTAGAAATTAGTAAGATGCTCGAGTTAGCCTATCCTGATGATCAGGCGAAGAGCTTACATATGACCCCATCCCGTCAGCAGATCTCTCTACAAGATGGTCGCACCGGCGATGCGTTTGAGCGTCCGGTAACCGTTGGGGTAATGCACGTTTTGAAGTTACACCATTTGGTGGACGACAAGATGCATGCTCGTTCTACAGGACCTTATTCTTTGGTTACCCAGCAGCCATTGGGCGGAAAAGCGCAGTTTGGTGGTCAGCGCTTTGGCGAAATGGAAGTTTGGGCACTCGAGGCCTACGGGGCATCGTATGTGTTGCAAGAGATGCTGACCGTGAAGTCAGACGACGTTACTGGCAGAACCAAGGTTTACGAAAACATCGTCAAGGGCGAGCACACCATCGATGCTGGTATGCCCGAATCCTTCAACGTTTTGGTGAAAGAAATCCGATCGTTGGGTATTGACATTGATATGGAGCGCAACTGATATGAAAGCATTGCTCGATTTATTTAAGCAAAGCTCTGGAGAAGAGCAATTTGATGTTATCAAAATTGGCTTAGCCTCTCCCGAGAAAATTCGTTCGTGGTCCTTTGGTGAGGTTCGTAAGCCAGAGACAATTAACTACCGTACCTTTAAGCCAGAAAGAGATGGCCTCTTTTGTGCCAAGATTTTTGGCCCCATTAAAGACTATGAGTGCTTATGCGGTAAATACAAACGCTTAAAGTTCCGTGGTGTGATTTGTGAGAAGTGCGGGGTTGAGGTTACTTTGGCCAAGGTGCGTCGTGAGCGCATGGGCCATATTGAGCTTGCCGCCCCAGTGGCACACATTTGGTTTTTAAAATCCCTGCCATCCCGTCTGGGAATGGTTTTGGATATGACCTTGCGTGATATTGAGCGAGTTCTCTATTTTGAAGCTTATGTGGTTGTTGATCCTGGCTTGACCCCTGAGGGCGCCATGAAGCGCGCTCAGATTATGTCGGAAGACGAATACAACGCTAAGCTTGAAGAGTTTGGTGATGGTGCGTTTACTGCCATTATGGGCGCCGAGGGCATACGTGAGCTGCTACGCACGATCAACATTGATCGCGAAGTAGAGTCGATTCGTTCTGAGCTCAAGGCAACCGGTAGCGATGCCAAGATCAAGAAATACGCCAAACGCTTAAAAGTACTAGAGGCATTCCAAAGCTCTGGCATTAAGCCAGACTGGATGATCATGGAAGTTTTGCCAGTATTGCCTCCAGAGCTGCGTCCATTGGTTCCCTTGGACGGCGGACGCTTTGCGACATCCGATCTAAACGATCTTTATCGTCGCGTGATCAATCGTAATAATCGTTTACGTCGCCTTCTAGAATTACGCGCCCCTGAAATTATTGTGCGCAATGAGAAGCGGATGTTGCAAGAAGCGGTTGACTCCTTATTGGATAACGGCCGTCGCGGCAAGGCAATGACCGGCGCCAATAAACGTCCTCTTAAGTCTTTGGCTGAGATGATTAAAGGTAAGAGCGGTCGTTTCCGTCAAAACTTGTTGGGCAAGCGTGTTGACTACTCAGGTCGTTCGGTCATCGTGGTTGGTCCTACATTGAAGTTGCATCAATGCGGTTTACCAAAACTAATGGCATTGGAGCTCTTTAAACCTTTTATCTTCAATAAGCTTGAAACTTTGGGCATTGCAACCACGATTAAGGCTGCCAAGAAAGAAGTAGAGAGTCAGACCCCAATCGTTTGGGATATTTTGGAAGAAGTGATTCGGGAGCATCCAATTCTTCTCAATCGCGCTCCAACTTTGCACCGTTTAGGTATTCAGGCATTTGAGCCAATGCTGATTGAAGGTAAGGCTATTCAGCTTCATCCTTTGGTGTGCGCAGCATTTAACGCTGACTTTGACGGCGATCAAATGGCGGTTCACGTTCCCTTGTCGCTTGAAGCCCAAATGGAAGCGCGCACCTTAATGCTGGCCTCGAACAACGTACTGTTCCCAGCGAACGGTGAGCCATCGATTGTTCCATCCCAAGACGTGGTCCTTGGTTTGTATTACGCAACGCGCGACAAAATTAACGGCAAGGGCGAGGGCATGGTTTTTGCCGATATCCCTGAGGTAATTCGTGCGTATGAAGCCGGTATGGTGGAGGTTGCTAGCCGGATTGCAGTGCGTATTACAGAGCATGAAATCGTCAATAAGGCTGCAGAGGGCGATGAGCGTTTTGTAGCGAAGACTTCAGTTCAGCATACTTCTGTTGGCCGTGCAATTTTGTCTGAGATTTTGCCTAAAGGAATGGCTTTTGC
>DBCI01000060.1:9850-10692 GCA_002292975.1 Polynucleobacter sp. UBA962
AAGGCAGGTATCTCCATTGCAATTGATGATATGTTGATCCCTAGCTCTAAAGAAGGAATCATTAACGAAGCTGCAGGCAAGGTTAAGGAATATGACAAGCAATTTATGTCAGGCCTTGTAACTAACCAAGAGCGCTATAACAACGTTGTTGATATTTGGGGTGCTGCTGGCGATCAAGTTGGTAAAGCCATGATGGATGAACTTTCACACGTTGATGTGACCGATCGTAATGGCAAGACTGTTCGTCAAGAGTCTTTCAACTCCATTTATATGATGGCTGATTCCGGCGCGCGTGGGTCTGCTGCACAGATCCGTCAGTTAGCTGGCATGCGTGGTTTGATGGCAAAGCCTGATGGCTCGATCATTGAGACCCCCATTACAGCAAACTTCCGCGAAGGCTTGAATGTATTGCAGTACTTTATTTCAACCCACGGTGCACGAAAAGGCCTTGCTGATACAGCTTTGAAGACTGCTAATTCGGGTTATTTGACACGTCGTTTATGCGACGTTACTCAAGATCTAGTGGTGATTGAAGACGATTGTGGCGCAACTTCTGGTGTCACGATGAAGGCTCTAGTCGAGGGCGGAGAAATTATTGAAGCATTACGCGATCGTATCTTGGGTCGAGTTTGCATCGGTGATATTTTGCACCCCGATACACAAGATGTGATTATTCCGCACGATACCTTGCTTGAAGAAGATCATGTAGATCAAATCGTAGAGCTAGGCATTGATGAGGTAAAAGTGCGTACCGTACTCACTTGCGAGACTCGTTATGGTTTGTGCGCAAAGTGCTACGGACGAGACCTTGGTCGAGGCGGTTTGGTTAACGTAGGTGAGGC
>DBCI01000060.1:10802-16699 GCA_002292975.1 Polynucleobacter sp. UBA962
GTTGAAGTTAAATCTACTGGTTCATTAAAGTTCTCCTCAACCATGCGCATTGTGACTAATGCTAAAGGTGAGCAAGTGGTGATCTCGCGCTCAGGTGAGGCTTTGGTCTTAGACGACAACGGTCGTGAGCGTGAGCGTCATAAGATTCCGTACGGCGCAACCTTGATTGTTAAAGAAGGTGCCAATGTAAAAGCTGGAAATAGCATTGCTACTTGGGACCCACTAACACGTCCAATTATTTCGGAGTTTGCTGGTATTGCTCGCTTTGAAAACGTTGAAGAAGGCGTTACAGTTGCTAAACAAGTTGATGAGGTTACAGGCCTCTCGACTTTAGTGGTCATTGATGGCAAGCGTCGTTCGGCAGCGAGTAAAGGTTTGCGACCAGTTATTCAGTTGTTGGATGGCCAAGGGAACAATATCAAGATTACCGGTACTGAACACCCAGTAACAATTGGTCTTCAGGTCGGCGCTTTAATTACTGTCAAAGATGGCCAGAAGATCGAAGTGGGCGAGGTCTTGGCGCGTATTCCGATTGAGTCACAGAAGACACGCGATATTACCGGTGGATTACCTCGTGTTGCTGAACTCTTCGAGGCTCGCTCACCTAAAGATGCTGCTATTTTGGCAAAGGTGACTGGAACCGTCTCATTTGGTAAAGAAACTAAGGGAAAGCAGCGCTTAGTGATTACCGATATGGATGGTGAGAGCAGTGAGTTCTTGATCCCGAAAGAGAAGCAAGTATTGGTTCATGATGGTCAGGTCGTCAATAAAGGCGAAATGATTGTTGAGGGGCCTGCTGATCCGCACGATATTTTGACTCTCAAGGGCATTGAGGAGTTAGCAATCTACATCGTCGATGAGGTTCAAGACGTGTATCGCCTTCAAGGTGTGAAGATCAACGACAAGCATATTGAGGTCATCGTGCGTCAGATGCTCCGTCGCGTGCAGATTACCAACCCTGGCGATGCTAACTTCATCACTGGCGAGCAAGTCGAGCGTTCGAAGCTATATGACGAAAATGATCGTGTGATAGCAGAAGGTAAAACTCCTGCTCAATTTGAAAACGTACTCCTAGGTATTACGAAAGCGTCTTTATCAACCGATAGCTTTATCTCGGCGGCGTCTTTCCAAGAAACCACCCGAGTATTGACCGAAGCCGCCATTATGGGCAAGGTTGATACTCTGAGGGGTCTCAAAGAGAACGTCATTATTGGTCGTTTGATTCCGGCAGGAACTGGCTTAGCCTATCGTCGTGCTAGAAAAGTGCGCGAACAGTTTGAGCGTGACCGTGCCCAAATGATTGCAGCTGAAGAAGCATTGGCTTTAGAGGCGGGCGTTGTTGAAGTCGCGGAAGGGGCAGCACCGGAAGGCGGGGCTGAGCAAGCTTGATGGGTGTCAGTAAATAAGGCAATTTGGCCAGTTTTTTCCTCAAAGGTTGACGGAAAAGGCTGGCCAAGCTAGAATGCTGAGTTCTACTGATTTGTAAGAAAATCAATTACTTAGAAAAACCCAAGAATTTTTTCTAATGCATTGATTTTTATAGATAAAAGCAATTAGCGAGTAAATTTATGCCAACAATTAACCAACTGTTACGCAATCCGCGTTCGCGCCTTGTTGTAAAGAGCAAGAGCCCTGCGTTGCAGAATAGCCCCCAACGCCGTGGTGTTTGCACGCGCGTTTATACCACTACGCCTAAAAAGCCAAACTCAGCATTGCGTAAAGTTGCTAAGGTACGCTTAACCAATGGTTTTGAGGTCATCTCCTATATTGGTGGTGAGGGCCATAACCTTCAGGAGCACTCGGTTGTTTTGATCCGTGGTGGTCGTGTAAAGGATTTGCCAGGTGTGCGTTATCACATCGTCCGTGGATCATTGGATCTACAGGGCGTTAAAGATCGTAAGCAATCTCGCTCTAAGTACGGCGCAAAGCGCGCCAAGAAAGCGTAAATAAGTTTGTTGTAATGCAGTAGAGGTTTTAGGACCAAGTAAGTGGTTACTTCGCTTTGTTAGCAAAGTAGTTAAGTAACTGAGGGGAATGTTCCCTAACTGAATAGATAGGAGTAGTTATGCCGCGTCGTCGCGAAGTTCCCAAACGGGAGATCCTTCCAGACCCAAAATTTGGGAATGTGGAAGTTGCTAAGTTCATGAACGTTTTAATGCTTGATGGCAAGAAATCTGTCGCCGAGAGAATCGTTTATGGCGCTTTTGAGCATATTGAGAAAAAAGCCAATAAAGAACCCTTAGAGATCTTTTCAACTGCGATGGGAAATGTAAAACCCATGGTTGAAGTGAAGAGCCGTCGGGTTGGTGGCGCCAATTATCAGGTTCCAGTCGAAGTACGTCCATCGCGTCGGTCTGCTCTGGCAATGCGCTGGCTTCGAGAGGCAGCCAAGAAGCGTGGCGAGAAATCAATGGCCCAACGCTTGGCCAACGAATTACTTGAGGCTGCTGAAGGTCGTGGCGGCGCAATGAAGAAGCGCGAAGAAGTTCACCGTATGGCGGAAGCGAATAAGGCCTTCTCGCATTTCCGTTTCTAACGCTCTAACCGAAAGACAAAAAAGTGGCACGCAAAACCCCCATTGAGCTCTATCGCAATATTGGCATCTCTGCACATATTGACGCTGGTAAAACGACAACGACTGAGCGCGTACTGTTTTATACCGGTGTAAATCATAAAATTGGTGAAGTCCATGATGGCGCTGCCACGATGGATTGGATGGAGCAAGAGCAAGAGCGTGGTATCACGATTACCTCTGCTGCAACCACTGCATTCTGGAAAGGAATGGCTGGTAACTATCCCGAGCATCGTATTAATATTATTGATACCCCGGGACACGTTGACTTCACAATTGAAGTAGAACGCTCAATGCGCGTTCTAGATGGTGCATGCATGGTGTACTGTGCTGTGGGTGGCGTACAACCTCAGTCTGAAACAGTATGGCGACAAGCAAATAAGTATCGCGTTCCCCGCCTCGCTTTTGTAAATAAGATGGATCGTACTGGAGCAAACTTCTTTAAGGTCTACGACCAAATGAAGATACGCTTAAAAGCAAATCCGATACCGGTTCAGATTCCGATTGGCGCAGAGGAGAATTTCCAAGGCGTGGTGGATCTAGTGAAAATGAAATCCATTGTTTGGGATGATGCTTCGCAAGGCACAAAATTTACGTATGGCGAGATTCCAGCTGAATTGAAAGAAACTGCAGAAGAGTGGCGCGAGAAAATGCTTGAAGCTGCTGCTGAAAGCTCTGAAGAGATGATGGATAAATATCTCGGTGGCGAAACTCTCACAGAAGAAGAGATTAAAAAAGCGCTACGCAATAGAACCATTGCTGGCGAAATCGTACCGATGCTTTGTGGTAGTGCATTTAAAAACAAAGGTGTTCAAGCGATGTTAGATGCCGTTGTCGATTTCTTGCCATCTCCGGTCGATATTCCTCCGGTCAAGGGCGAGAAAGAAGACGGCAGCGAAACAAGTCGCAAAGCCAGCGATGACGAGAAGTTCTCAGCCTTAGCATTTAAGATCATGACCGACCCATTTGTTGGACAGCTCATTTTCTTCCGTGTGTACTCAGGCGTTATTAATTCTGGTGACACCATTTACAACCCAATCAAGGGCAAGAAAGAGCGTATCGGCCGTTTGTTGCAGATGCACGCGAATCAACGTGAAGAGATTAAAGAAGTTCGCGCTGGCGATATCGCTGCTGCCGTTGGTTTAAAAGAGGCAACGACAGGAGAAACACTTTGTGATCCCGATAATATTTTGATTCTAGAGCGCATGGTCTTCCCTGAGCCGGTTATTTCTCAGGCAGTAGAGCCAAAGACAAAGGCAGACCAAGAAAAAATGGGCTTGGCACTCAATCGTTTGGCTCAAGAAGATCCATCATTCCGCGTAAAGACCGATGAAGAGTCTGGTCAAACCATCATCTCTGGAATGGGTGAGTTGCATCTTGAGATCTTAGTCGATCGTATGAAGCGGGAGTTTAGCGTTGAGGCAACGGTTGGTAAGCCACAGGTTGCCTATCGCGAAACAATTCGTAAAAATTGTGATGAGGTCGAAGGTAAATTTGTAAAGCAGTCTGGTGGACGCGGCCAATACGGACATGTGGTGTTAAAGCTAGAACCACAGGCTCCTGGTAAAGGCTTTGAGTTCGTTGATGCAATCAAGGGCGGAGTAGTGCCTCGTGAATACATCCCTGCTGTTGAAAAAGGAATTGTTGAAACCCTTACGTCGGGCGTTCTGGCCGGATACCCGGTAGTTGATATCAAGGCAACCTTATTCTTCGGTTCGTATCATGATGTTGACTCAAACGAGAACGCATTTAAGATGGCTGGCTCAATGGCATTTAAAGAGGGCATGCGTAGAGCAAGTCCAGTATTGCTGGAGCCAATGATGGCTGTCGAAGTAGAGACTCCAGAAGATTTCATGGGTAACGTAATGGGCGACCTATCGTCACGCCGAGGAATTTTGCAAGGTATGGATGATATCCCGGGCGGTGGCAAGATTGTGCGCGCCGAAGTGCCGCTAGCAGAAATGTTTGGATACTCGACAGGACTGCGTTCCTTAACCCAGGGTCGGGCAACCTACACCATGGAATTTAAGCATTATTCAGAAGCACCCAAAAACGTTGCCGAGGCAGTAATGGCAGCAAAAGCAAAGTAATTTAATTTTTTGAACATTGATTAGCTAAATAGAAGGCACCCAAAATGGCAAAAGAAAAATTTGAACGGACTAAACCCCACGTGAACGTTGGCACCATTGGTCACGTCGATCATGGTAAGACCACCCTCACCGCAGCAATCACCACGGTGCTCTCTAAGCTCTTTGGTGGCGAAGCCAAAGCATACGATCAGATCGATGCTGCTCCTGAAGAGAAGGCGCGTGGGATTACGATTAATACAGCGCACGTCGAGTACGAGACCAAGAACCGTCACTACGCACACGTTGATTGCCCAGGCCACGCTGACTATGTGAAGAACATGATTACGGGTGCAGCGCAGATGGACGGCGCCATCCTCGTGGTCTCTGCTGCAGACGGCCCAATGCCCCAAACCCGTGAGCACATCCTCTTAGCACGCCAAGTAGGTGTGCCTTACATCATCGTGTTCATGAACAAATGCGATATGGTCGATGATGCCGAGCTCTTAGAGTTAGTCGAGATGGAAGTGCGTGAGCTTCTCTCCAAGTATGACTTCCCAGGGGACGATACCCCGATCGTCAAAGGGTCTGCCAAGCTTGCCTTAGAAGGCGATAAGGGCGAACTCGGTGAAGGTGCCATTATTAAACTAGCCGAAGCCTTAGATACCTACATCCCCAATCCCGAGCGTGCCATTGATGGCGCCTTCTTAATGCCCGTCGAAGACGTGTTCTCGATCTCCGGTCGTGGAACTGTGGTGACCGGTCGTATTGAGCGCGGCATTGTAAAAGTCGGTGAAGAGATTGAGATCGTCGGTATTAAGCCCACCCTCAAGACCACCTGCACGGGTGTTGAGATGTTCCGTAAACTCTTAGATCAAGGTCAAGCGGGCGATAACGTCGGCATTCTCTTGCGTGGCACCAAACGCGAAGAGGTCGAGCGCGGTCAAGTATTAGCCAAGCCCGGTTCGATTACGCCACACACCCACTTTACCGCGGAGGTGTATGTGCTGTCTAAAGATGAGGGTGGTCGTCATACTCCCTTCTTTAACAACTACCGCCCCCAGTTTTACTTCCGCACCACCGATGTCACCGGCTCGATTGAGTTGCCAAAAGACAAAGAGATGGTCATGCCAGGCGATAACGTCACCATTACCGTGAAGTTGATTGCCCCGATTGCAATGGAAGAAGGCTTACGCTTTGCGATCCGCGAAGGCGGTCGTACGGTCGGTGCCGGTGTCGTTGCGAAGATTTTGGCGTAA